>CABSYH010000005.1:0-22594 GCA_902481965.1 uncultured Collinsella sp. | reverse complement strand
GAGATTCCTCTACGTCTCGTGGGCTCGGAGATGTGTATAAGAGACAGGGTAGAAGATGATGAGCGGCAGCTCAAACGCCACGCCAAAGCCGATCATAAAGAGCAGCTCCATGTTGACGTAGTTCTCCAGGTCGGGCAGCGCCGTGGCGACGGCCGAGGTCTCGCCGATAAGCCACTCAAAGCCCGCCGGGATGATGATGAAATAGCAGAAGATGGCGCCCAGGAAGAACAGCACCGTCGAGGCGAGCACCGTGGGCACGACCCATTTGCGCTCGTTGGGACGCAGTGCCGGCAGGAAAAATGCCAGAATCTGCCAGATGATCATGGGCGTGCACATGACCACGGCCATCTTGATGGCCAGCGAGAAGCGCAGGCCAAAGCCGCCGAGCGTGGTGGTGATGTAGAACTTACCGTCCGGCACAAAGGAGCGGATGGGGTCTTCCAGGATGTCGAGCACCACGGGCGTGGCGAAATACAGCACGATGGCGGCGGCAAACACCGACACGACCACGATGGTCAGGCGGCGACGGAGCTCGCCCAGGTGATCGAAGAGCGGCATGCGCGCAGGTCCGATAGGCATTACTCATCGCCTCCCTTCGGGGCATCGGCGGTGGCAGCCTCGGCAACGGCCTCGTCCTCGGCCTCGAGCTCGCGAGCGAGCTGGTCGACGACGGCCTTGCGCTTGCGGGGACGACGGGCGTAAAGGTCAGCCGTCGTGGGCTCTGCCGGCTCGGGCTCGGGCTCCGGCTCTGCAGCAGATTCGGGCTCGACGGTGGCAGCGGCAGGCTCGGCACCCTCGGCCTCGGACTCCTCAGCAGCACCCTCGCCCTCGGCGGCAGCCTCGCTCGCGGCCTTCTCGGCAGCAAGACGGGCGCGACGCTCGGCAAAGGTCTCCTTCTTGGCGGGCGCTGCCGTCTCGGCGGCATCCTCGTCCGCATCGGAATCGTCGTCGGTCGCAGCAGCCTTCTTGGGCTTGACCGGGGCCGATGCGGCCTCGCTTACCGGATCGATAATCTCGGACTGAACAACGGCCGTCATCTTTTCCTGCGTCTCGCGGAACTGACGGATGGCACGGCCGATCGTACGGCCCATCTGTGGGAGCTTATCCGGGCCAAACAGCAAAAAGCCGAAGACCACGATGATCGCGAGCTCACCCTCTCCAATACCAAACACACATACCTCCAAGGCTCGATGTGAGTCGAGCCCGCACCGCGCCATTCGGCCGGAACTCGTCTATTCATTCGGTCAAGTATAGCGCCCGGACGCCAAAACGTCCGAGCGCATCACAAACATATGCCAAACGGCACGCCCTTTTGGGGCAAAGATTATGCAGCGGTGATCGAAATCTCCTGGTCGACACCCAACAGCTGAACCACGCACATTACCGGGGGCTGCACATTGGTGCAGCTAAAACGCTTGCCGTGGTCGACCGCGTGGTGCGCGGCGCCCACAAGCACGCCAATGCCCGTCGAATCGATGTAGCTCACCTGGGCAAAATCGAGCTCAACGGCCTCAGTGGGCTGCTCGAGCGCCAGGTCGATGGCATTACGCAGGCTATCGGCGTTAGAGATATCGATCTCGCCGGTTACCTTAATGGTGTAGAGCTCTGGCGTGGGGTTGGTGGAAATACCCAAATCCATGTATACGCTCCTTTACGTATCGAAAGTGCGGATAGTACGGGAAGCCGCGCGTTAGGCGCGCTCGGCACGCGCAAGCTCGGCAGCGACGAGCTTGACGGCCAGCACCAGCACATCGAGCGCGGCCTCCAGGTCCTCGACCGTGGGATAGCTCGGCGCGATGCGGATGTTGGTGTCGCGCGGGTCCTTGCCATAGGGCCAGGTGGCACCAGCCGGCGTGAGCTTGACGCCCAGGTCGGCGCAGAGCGCGGCGACCTTCTGGGCTGAACCCTCGGGACCATCGAAGCTTACAAAGTAGCCGCCGCGGGGGTGCGTCCAGGTGGCGCAGCCCGTGTCGCCCAAGCCCTCGGTGAGCTTGCGCTCGACGGCCTCAAAGCGCGGGCGCAAGAACTCGGCATGCTTTTTCATGTGCTCCTTGACCGCCTCGATGGTGGGAAGGAAGCGCACGTGACGCAGCTGGTTGAGCTTGTCGGCGCTGATGAGGCCGGCCTTCAGGCGCTTGGAGAACTCGGCGATGACCGCGGGGCTCGCACCGATAAAGCCGATACCGGCGCCCGGGAAGGTGATCTTGGACGTCGAGGCAAATGCCACCACGCGGTCCTCGGTGCCCGCCGCGCGAGCGAGGTCAAAGATGTTTGCGAGCTCGTCGGTCTCGTCGTACAGGTCGTGCACGCAGTAGGCGTTGTCCCAGAAGATGCGAAAATCGGGCGCGGCCGTGGGCATCTCGACCAGGCGGCGCACAGTGTCCTCGCTAAAGGTGATGCCCGTGGGGTTGGAATACTTGGGCACGCACCAGATACCCTTAATGGAGTCGTCAGCGGCAACGAGGCGCTCGATCTCGTCCATGTCGGGGCCGTTGTCGGTCATCGCAACGGGGACGTTCTCGATGCCCAAGTCGGCGGTGATGCCAAAGTGGCGATCGTAGCCGGGAACGGGGCACAGGAACTTGACCTTCTTGCCGTCGTGGGCAGCCTCGTAGGCATCCCAGGGCTCGCTGCCGCACGAGCCGCAGCGCCAGAACATACCGGCGATGTCGTGCTCGATCAGCAGGCTCGACGAACCCAGCACGAGCGTCTGCTCGGCGGGGCAGCCCAGGAACTCCCCCGCCAGCTTGCGTGCCGAAGGAATGCCCTCAAAGCAGCCGTAGTTGGAACAGTCGACGTTGCCGTCGTGCAGGTCGGCATCGGCATTGAGGATATCGAGCATGGGTCGAGAGATGTCCACCTGGGAGGGCGACGGCTTGCCGCGGGCCATGTCGAGCGCCAGGCCCTTGGCCTTGACCTCGGCGACCTCGGCTTTGAGCGCCTCGATGGCGGCATCGAGTTCGGTGGTTTCCATCTTCTGGTAGATCGTCTGCATGGGTGCGACCTTTCACGAAGCGGTACGTTGCAATTCTTCTAAGTATAGACCGCCACCGTCGCAACGTTATGAAGCCGTGATAGATTAAGTCCATCGCAATGAATTACGAATCGCCGCGCATGCCGGCGTGGGGCACCCAAGGAGGCACTATGGAGTACGGATCGTTCCAGGCCGAGGAATTCGGCGACCTGCAGCGCCTGGTCGACGGACTGTTTTACGACCGCCACACCATCGACCGCCTGGATCTCATCGTACAGGCCGAGATCTTGGACCTCGCGCCCGACCTCATGGAAATCGTCAACCTTTTGCCGCCCGGCTACTACGACCGCCAATCGCTTTGCGACCAGCTCAACTCCGCCTTGGCCGCCCACGGCTGGGGCGCCGTCTACGGCACCGTGGAATAAACCTAGTCATTTAAGAACGTCCCGAATGACTAAAACGCCGCCTGTGATGGTGTTCACAGGCGGCGTTTTCAAACTTGTATGTGCCCTTACTCGTCCTTGGGCGCGGGGTGTTTGCAGATCACACTCATGTAGATCATGCCAAGTACGGCCGCGGTGACAGAGCCGGCGAGAATAGCGGCCTTGGCAGCCAGAACCTCAAACTGGGCCGTCGGGAAGGCGAGGCCGCTGATGAGAATCGACATGGTAAAGCCGATACCGCCCAGAATGCCCACGCCGGCAATCATATGCCAGTTGACATTGTGCGGCAGCTCGCAGGCCTTGAGCTTGACCAAGGCGAACGTCATGCCAAAGATACCGATCGGCTTACCCAGCAGCATGCCAAAGTACACGCCGAGCGTCACCGGGTCGGTGAGCAGCGTGCTCATGTCCACGCCCACTAGGCGAACCTGTGCGTTGACGAACGCAAAGATCGGCAGGATCACAAAGTTGACCGGCGTGGAGATCAGGCGCTCCATGCGGATGAGCGGCGGGGTCACGCGGTGCATGACGCGCTCGACTTTGGTGGTCGAGACGGTAAAGTCATGCTGGCCCAGGATGTGCGCCTCGTCGTCGTAGCGGTCATCGAGCAGCGGCAAGCACTCGCCCAGCCAATCGGTGAGGCTATCAAGCTTAACACCGCACTTGGCCGGGATGGTGAAGGCCAGGATGACGCCAGCAAGCGTAGCGTGCACGCCGCTCTTGAACATGCAGAACCACAACAGCAGGCCCAGTACCGAATACGGGGCAAGGCGGTAATGCTGCGTCTTGTTGAGCCACACGAGCGCACAGGTCACAAGCGCGGCGGCGCCCAACCAAAACGGATTGGGGCTCTGACCGTAGAAGATGGCGATGGCGGCGATGGAGATGAGGTCGTCGGCGATGGCGAGCGTCGAGAAGAACACGCGCACGCCGTTGGGCACGCGGTTGCCCAAAAGCGACAGCACGCCCAGCGCAAAGGCAATATCGGTTGCCATGGGAATGGCCCAGCCGTTGTGCGCGCCGGCATGGTTAAAGATCAGATAGATGCAGGCGGGAACGACGACGCCGCCCACGGCCGCCAGCATGGGAAGCATAGCCTGGCGCGGGTTCTTGAGCTCGCCAACTGTCATCTCGTACTTAAGCTCAATGCCCACCAACAAAAAGAAGATCGCCATGAGGAAGTCGTTGACGAAAAGCTCGACGGTGAGACCGGCCGTAAGGTTGCCCAGACCCACATACAGCGGGGTCTCCAAAAAGTGATGGATGGCCTCGTAGGCATCGGTGTTGGCGCAAATGACGGCGGCGATGGCGGCGAAGACCATGACGGCGGCGGAAATCGTGCCGTTCTCGGTGATGCGCTCCCAAATGTCGTGGCGCTCAAAACGCTTGCGCTCACGGACGTTGAACAGCTGCTCGGGTGCTGCCATGGGCGGCTCCTTTCACGGGAAAGCTCCCGTCTTAAAAAAGCACGGCCCGCCCAAGTGGCGGCGCCGCGCTCTAACGTATTACGCTTACATCTAGCCTACCCTGCACGACAGGCACGCAGGCGTGGCCGAAAAGCGGAACCACAGGTTGAACATTATTTGCTCAACGACACGGGCACGCCTGTCCAAGAGACGACGCGGCGCCGCGCACAAAAAACGACCGGAGCGCGGGGTGTCCGCGGTCCGGTCGTGGCGTTTGGTCAACTAAACCTAGCAGACGGCCATGATGGGGGCAGCGACCTGCTTCTTACGGGAGAGGACGCCCGGCATCCAGACGCCGTCGTGCTCGTCGGCAATGCCCAGGCCCTTCTGAGCGGCCTCGGTCTCGCCCTCGAGCAGGACCTGCGAGCCCTCCTCCATGATGTCGGTGATGCACAGGACGATGCCGTCGGCACCCTTCTCGGCGGCGTAGGCGCGCATGGCCTCGCGGATCTCGTCGATCATGCCAAGCGCACGGCTCTTGTCGACAGTCTCGTACTGGCCGATGAGCAGCTTCTTGCCGGCAGGCTCGAACATCTTGATGTCGTTGCCGACCATCTCGGCTGCGGTGAAGGAGCCGGACGGACGGGTGAGGAAGACCTCCATGCCAAACTTGACCGGGTCGACGCCCACCTGCTCGCCGAGCTTGGCGGCGACGGCGCGGTCGACATCGGTGGTGGTGGGGCTCTTGAGCATGAGCGTGTCGGTCATCATGGCCGAGAGCAGCAGCTTGGCCTGGACGTCGGAAAGCTCAACGCCGAGCACGCCGGCGAGCTTGGTGACGATGGTGCAGCTGGAGCCCCAGGGCAGGCAGATGTAGTGCAGCGGGCCGGCGGTCTCGAAGTCGCCGATGCGGTGATGATCGACAACGCCAAAGACCGTGGCGTCCTTAAGGCCGGCGACGGACTGGGCAGACTCGTTGTGGTCGGTGAGGACGACGAGCTGACCAGCCTCGACGGACTCGATCACGCGGGGCTCGGCGATGCCGGCGTCGGCGAGCAGCTTAGCGGACTCGGCCGGAAGCTGACCAAGGGCGCAGGCCTCGTAGGTGTTGCCGGCATACTCAACCTGGTTGAGCAGCTGGGACAGGACGACGGCGCTCATGATGGCGTCGTTATCGGGGTTCTGGTGACCAAAGACAAGAACGTTTGCCATGGATATCCTCCACTTGATATGTGTACTTGGACGTAGCTATGGTAGCACGCCGATGCCGAGCCTTCGCAGACGGAAGGGCCACGGTATATTTTGGGGCGCAGGCACGGGGGCCAAGGCTGTCCCTTTTGCACCATGTTGGTGCAAAGTAACCTGTCCCCCTTGCACCAGCTATTTACCGGCGGCGCGCAGGGCTACGTAGGCGGCACCGATGATGCCGGCGTCGTTTCCGAGCGAAGCGACCTTAATGGGCGTCTCGCGCGAGGCGGAAAGCGCGTACTGCTTAAAGTGCTCGCGAACCTTGTCGAGGTAGACATCGGCCGAGGCGGAGGCGCCGCCGCCGATGAGGAACATCTCGGGATCAACCACGTTGGCAATAAGCGCCAGTGCGCGGCCGAGATAGTCGGCCATGGTATCGGCCGCGGCCAGCGCGAGCTTGTCGCCCTCGCGGCAGGCCTGGAACACGTCCTTGGAATCGGAGGGGCCGGTCAGCTCGATGGGCTCGATGCCCGCCTTCTCGCACTCGGCAAGGTAGTTGCTCACCACGCCGGTGGCGCTGGAATACTGCTCCAGATGGCCATGGCCGCCGCAGCCGCAGGTGCGCTCCTCGGCCGGGTTCAGGCACATGTGGCCAATCTCGCCGCCAGCACCCACAACGCCCGATACCACGTCGCCGTTAACGATAACGCCGCCGCCCACGCCGGTACCAATGGTGACCATCACCACGTTCTGTACGCCCTTGGCAGAGCCGAGCCAGGCCTCGCCCATAGCAGCGGCGTTGGCGTCGTTCTCGTACTTAACGACCGCGTCGGGGCAGTGCTCCTGGATGGCAATCTTGAGCTCGGGCAGGTTAATGGCAATGTTGGCCTTGACCTTGGCATCGCCCGATGCCGGGATGGGGCACGGAACGGCCAAGCCAATGCCCGCCACAAAGGCACGCGGAACCTGGGCCTTGGCGACCACCTGGTCGATAGCCTCGGTCACCGCGGCAAAGCCCGCAGCGTCAACGATGGGAGGCGTGGGCACGCTGGCCTTGGCAAGCAGGTTTCCGTCCTCATCGAACAGACCCTCCTTGACCGAGGTACCGCCGACGTCGATGCCGATGTAATACTGCTTAGGTTCCATGGGAGCCCGCCTTTCTCGTTTAAACATTGCCTGTATGGTACCGCTCCCAAGGCAAAAACCTACCAAAAAGGGACAGGTTTGTTTTGGCAGGTTTTATCTGGGGAAGCGCAGAGTACGAGATTCGGTTCGCTGGGTGTTATATCGGTTCGGCCCCGTCCTCGGACCGATCATTTTTCAACACGACACTACTCAGATGTTTATCATTTAAAACGCTCTATTTTTACAAGCGAGGCGACTTTTAATTTTATCTTTCTCGAACTTTTCAATAACTCAATAGAGATACTTAGGTGTTGACTATACTTTCTTTTATTCTCAATCAAGTTGGAAAGGAGGTTCCTTGGTTCCCAAATACGAGGCGATAGCTGCAGATATTCGTCGAAGCATCGAGGATGGCGCTCTTAAACCGGGCGACAAGCTTCCCACCGTCGTTGAGTTCTGCAAGCTCTATAACGTTTCCAAAATCACCGTCAAACGAGCTATTGAACAAATCACCGAAGAAGGTCTTATTACCAGCCGGCGTGGATCGGGTACCTACGTTAAGGACACGGCGGGGCTTCCCGGCCAGGCGTTTTTCCAGGGCAAAAACGACCGTACCCAGGGTTTTTCGTATGAGCATCGCGGGGAGAAGGTGACCTCGGTGGTCTACGATTTCTCGATCGTTAATCCACCAGCGGACATCGCAGCCCAGCTGGGAATTGCCGAGGATGACTTTGCCTATCACGTCGTGCGCGTGCGTCAGGCCGATGAGAAGCCCATCGTTATCGAGTACACCTACATGCCCCTCGAGCTGATTCCAGGCCTTAAAAAGAAGGACCTGTACGGATCGGTCTACCGCTTCATCCGCGAGCAATGTGGGCTGAAGATTTCGAGCTTCCACCGTACCATTCGCGCCGTGGCAGCAACCGAGGAAGAAGCCGAGCGTCTGGACACCAAACTTGGCTCTCCCCTGCTCGAGCTCACCCAGATTGGCTTTTTGGACAGCGGCGCCGCCTTTGAGTATTCGATCTCGCGCAACGTTGGCGATCGCTTTGAGTTGCACAACGTAACGTTGGCATAGGTTTTTGTAGTCACGCGGGCGCTCGTTTTGAGCCGTCTTACGCGGCACCCGCACAACCTTATGGGAGTATGCACATGTCCGATTTGATTAAACTCACGCCGATCTTCCACGAGAAGATCTGGGGCGGCCGCCAGTTGGAGACCGTGTTTGGCTACGACATTCCCGAGGGTCCCATCGGTGAGTGCTGGGCCATCTCGGCCCATCCCAACGGCGACTGCCAGATTGCGGAGGGACCGTACGCCGGCCACACGCTGTCGTGGCTGTGGGCCGAGCACCGCGAGCTCTTTGGCAACTGCGAGGGCAAGGAGTTCCCGCTGCTCATTAAGATTCTGGACGCCAAGGACGACCTTTCGATCCAGATTCATCCCAACGACGAGTACGCCGCCAAGCACGAGAACGGCAGCCTGGGCAAAACCGAGTGCTGGTATGTACTGGACTGCGAGCCCGGTGCCACGATCATCGTCGGCCAGCGCGCGCACGACCGCGCCGAGGCCGCGCAGATGATCGAGGGGGGCCGTTGGGACGAGATGCTCAACGTGCTGCCGATTCACAAGGGAGACTTTTTCCAGATCGACTCCGGCACCGTTCACGCCATCAAGACCGGCACGCTGATTCTGGAGACGCAGCAGTCGAGCGACGTGACATATCGTCTGTACGACTACGACCGCCCCGGCACCGACGGAAAGCTGCGCCCGCTGCACATTGAGCAGAGCCTCGACTGCATCGACTTTGATGCTCAGGCTCCGACCGACGGCACGGTGACCGCGCCCGAGGTGGACGGCGTGACCGAGCTCGAGTCCAACCCCTGCTACACCGTCGATCGCGTGCGCGCCAACGGCAGCAAGACCCTCGACCAACGCTGGCCCTTCATGTGCCTGTCGGTCATCGACGGCGAAGGCACCGTCTGCGGCGACCCCGTCCACAAGGGAAGCCACCTGCTGGCCCCGAGCACCGTCAGCTCCATCGACCTCGAAGGCAAGATGGAACTGATCATCAGCCACCTCTAGTTCGCACCAACAACCCAAACGCAACAAGGGGCTCCCCCGTTCACCAACGGGGGAGCCCCTACTCGTATCTACATTTCAGCCCACCCGGTTCTCCAAATCAAAAAGCGGACGAGCGGAGCGGCGTTCGCAAGCAACGTTACCCAAGGACCTGGGCGGGCGTATGGGACAACATCGATCGCGAGTTCCGCACGCAAAGGAGAGCACTTAATGTGCTCTCCGTCTTGCGCAGGACTGCCCGAGCAGGCGATGTTGCCCCATACGCCCGCCCAGGTCCGCCGGGATCACGACAGTTTGACGATCGGTGCAAAACCTTTCATTAGCTTTTTGGTCTGGCCGGTCTTTTCGAATTGAACCTCGATCATGTCTCCGACGACCGAGATCACGGTACCCGTGCCAAAGGTCTTGTGGCTCACGGTATCGCCCGCGGCAAAGTCCTGCGATGCGCTGGCACGATCGACCTTGCGCTCCACCGTCGGGGACACCTTGGACGACGGCTTTTTGGCTCGCGGCGCGCCCGAGCCAAAGGTCGAGGCAACACGGCCGGCGTCGGGCGAGACTCCACGATGGCGCTCGGTACCATAAGTGCTGCCGCCAAAGAAATCGTCAAAGCTCGATCCGCCGCGCGAACCGGAACCGCCGGTCGAGCGCGTATGCGAACCGAACACCTTGCCGCCATACATATCCGAGCCCATGCCCGAGCCAAAGGTGCCGTGACGGTCGCCGCGCTTCTCCCAACCCGTGCCCTCAAAACCGGCAGAACCGATGCCGCTAAACTCGATGTCCTCAAACGGAATCTCGTTGAGGAAGCGCGAGCGCGGGTTGGCAGAGGTCGAGCCGTAGGTGCGACGCGTAGCCGCATAGGTCAGGAACAGGCGCTTACGAGCGCGCGTGATGGCGACGTAGGCCAGGCGACGCTCCTCCTCGAGCTTGCCCGGGTCATCGCTGCCGCCAAAGTCGTGCACGTGCGGGAAGATACCCTCCTCCATGCCGGCCACGAACACCGCGGGGAACTCCAGGCCCTTGGCGGAGTGGATGGTCATCATGGTAATGGCATGCGTCTCGCCGGCCAGGGAATCCAAGTCGGAGCGCAGGGCCAGCCACTCCATGAGTGCCGGCAGCGCCTTACAGGTGAGCGGACCGTAGGTGCGCTCGATCTCGTCGGCGTGCACGGCACCCGCCGGCAGCTCTGTCGGCACGGTATACGCGTTGCCCGCGATGGCGGCGGCCAAGGCATCCTGCGGAGACAACGCTGGAGCGGCCAGGCTATCGAGCGGATTGGCGCCCGCGGCGTCACGGGCGCCGACAAGCGCCTCAAACGAGGATGCCGGGGCGGACGGCCCCGGCTCGTGCGCGGGCGCACTCACCACGACGGACTCGGGCTCGGCAGGCACATCGGCAACACCGGCTGCGCGCAGCTCTTCCAAGCTCTCGAGCGTACCCTCGATATCCTCGTGCGTCTCCTCAAATTCGGCGGCAACGCCCAGGAATTCCTGGATGTTCTCGGCTCGGCTCTCGGACTCCATGGTACCCTCGGCGCGAAACGCCTGCAGCAGGCCCGTCTTATCGACGATCATCTCGACGACGTCCTTGAGCTCGCCGTCCATGCGGCGGCCCTCGCGCACCAGCGAGACAAAGCTCGACAGGCCGTTGCGCACCTTGGCGCTAAACATGCCGGTTTCGGCGCACGCGATCTCGCAAGCCTGGAAGAACGAGCAACGGTTGTCGCGCGCCAGCTGCTCGATTTTTTGGATCGAGGTGGAGCCGATGCCACGGCGCGGTGTGTTGATGACGCGCTTGACGCTCATCTCGTCGGCCGGGTTCACGATCATCTTGAGGTAGGCCATGACGTCGCGGATCTCGGCACGGTCGAAGAATCGCGTGCCGCCCACGATCTTGTAGGGCACGCCCGCGCGCAGGAACATATCTTCGAGAATACGCGACTGGGCGTTGGTGCGGTAGAACACGGCGATGTCGTCGTAGCTCGTACCTTTGGCGTGCAGCTTCTCGATCTCGCCGGCAATCCAGCGGCCCTCGTCGCGCTCGTCGCTCGCCTGGAAGGCCTGGATCTTCTCGCCATCGCCCTCGGCCGTAAACAGGCGCTTGTCCTTGCGCTGCGAGTTGTGGCGTACCACGGCGTTGGCGGCGTTCAGGATATGACCCGTAGAGCGGTAGTTCTGCTCGAGCTTGACCGTCTTGCAGTTTTTAAAGTCCTGCTCAAAGTCCAGGATATTGGTGATGTCGGCGCCACGCCAGCTGTAAATGGACTGGTCATCGTCGCCCACGACCATAAGGTTTTGGTACTTGGCGGCCAGCAGGTTGGCGATCTCGTACTGGACGTGGTTGGTGTCCTGATACTCGTCGACGCTAATGTAGCGGAAGCGCTCTTGGTACTTATCGAGCACCTCGGGGCGGGTGCGCAGCAGCTCGAGCGTGCGCACGAGCAGGTCGTCGAAGTCCATCGCATTGGCGGCGCGCAGGCGGCGCTCCAGCTCCAGGTAGACCTGCGCGGCCTTTTTGTCGTTGGGGCTATCGGCGGACTTGAGCATGTCCTCGGGGCCGATCATGGCGTTTTTGGCCGAGCTGATCTTGCTGCGGATCATGTTGATGGGGAACTGCTTTTGCTCGATGCCGAGTGCCTGCATAATGTCGCGCACCATGCGCTTTGAATCATCGTCATCGTAGATGGTGAACTGGCCGGTGTAGCCCAGCAGGTCGGCGTCCTCGCGCAGCATGCGCACGCACATAGCATGGAAGGTGCACACCCACATGCCGCGGGTGCCGCTGGGAATGAGCGCTGCCAGACGCTCGCGCATCTCAGCCGCGGCCTTGTTGGTAAACGTAATGGCAAGAACTTGCCAAGGCTTAACGCCCAGGTCGCCGAGCATATGCGCGATGCGGAAGGTCAAGACGCGGGTCTTGCCCGAGCCGGCGCCGGCGAGCACCAGCAACGGACCCTCGGTGGTCAGAACCGCCTCGCGCTGGGCGGGATTAAGGCTGTCGATGTCGACGAGCGGCTTGGCGGGTTTGGGTGCCGGCGCGGGAGCGTCATAGATGTCGAGCGGGACGAGCTCGGGCTCCGGCGCTGCGGGGGCGGTGTATGCATCGAGCGGCACGGGTTCCGGCGCGGGCGGCACGGGCACCGCGGCGTTCTTTTCCCAGGGCAAGGGCTGGGTCATGGGCGACTCCTCATCTGACGGACGGCGCGCCTGCGGGCAGCGCCATAGTTTGAGCCGTACCAGTATACCGAGCCGCGCGGACACCGACGCAAATCACACCACGACTCCGTGCGCCACCGTCAGGCCCGCCCCAGCGGATTTGGCGCAATGGGGTCAGGTTACTTTGCACCAATCTATTGACAATCACGAAACCACCGATGTCATGGCAGCAGCAGCGAGCGACGGTCAGGGCGAACAAATTGGCATGAAAAGGGGGCGGCATAGACCTTTTGGTCATGCCGCCCCCTTTGAATGACAAGTTATCGCCCTGACCGCCGCGCAGCGTCGACTAAGTTAGAGGCCGAGCATCGGCTCCAAGACGAAGAAGTACGCAAGCACCACGATGCCCAGAATGATGCGGTAGACGCCGAAGCACTTGAAGTCGTGACGGCGGACGAAGCCCATGAGCCACTTGATGGCGATGAGCGAAACCACAAAGGCCACAACGCAGCCCACGCCCAAGATAGCGACCTCGTTGGCGCCGAACGTGCCGCCCTTGATGAAATACTTGACCAGCTTGAGCGCACTCGCGCCAAACATGACAGGGATGGCCAGGAAGAACGTAAACTTGGACGCCACCGAACGCGTGCAGCCCAAAAGCAGGCCGCCGATGATGGTGGAACCGGAGCGCGACGTGCCCGGAATCAGCGAGAGCACCTGGAAGCATCCGATGCCCAGTGCGGTCTTCCAACTCAGGTCCTCGAGCGTGGTGATGGAACCAAAGTCCAGATCCTCGTCATCGCGCTCATCCTCAGCGGTAGCCCCGGCGGGCGCCGCAAAGTGCGCACCGGCGGGACGTCCACCCGACACCACAGCACGCGAACCAAACGAACCGGCAACGGCCATTTCCTCGCGCTTGCTCGCGCGCCAGTTCTCGATCACGATAAACAGCACGCCGTACACAATGAGCGCCAGCGCCACGACGGGAGCATTGTAGAAATGCTCCTCCATCCAGTCGTTAAGCGGCAGACCGATCGCCGCGGCGGGAATGCAGCCGAGCACAATCTTGCCCCACAGCACCCAGGTGTCGCGACGGCCCTCCTTGCCCTTGCTGGGCGAGAACGGATTGAGCTCATGGAAGAACAGCACACAGACGGCCAGAATGGCGCCGAGCTGAATCACGACCAGGAACATATTCCAGAACGTCTCGCTCACGTTCATCTTGACGAACTCGTCCACCAAGATCATGTGACCGGTCGACGAAACAGGCAGCCATTCGGTGATGCCCTCGACCAGGCCCATGAAGGCAGATTTTAGAAGCTCGATAATATCCAAAGGGACCCCCTCGTTAGACACCCGCCGATATTGTTCTGCGGACGGTGCGGGCGATGTCCCATTATCAACCGTTCGGGCGCGTCTACGCCTACCCTTACCAAAAAACTCGCCCGTTCACAGAATTGCGAGCGGTCAAACCCAAATCCTTGGGTATAACTGCAACAAGATAAAGTGTCCGGCGGCCAACGCGCCCGCGCCCGCCCGATGCACGAGCCCCGCGCCCGTGCGATAGACCAAGGAGGAAACCATGAACGAGGGCTACACCAAGGTATTTGTTTCACTCGACGGTACTGAGCAGCAGGATTTTGTGCTCGCACGCGCCATCAAGGTCGCCGCGAACAACGGCGCCAAGCTAATCATCGGCCACGTTATCGATTCCACGGCGCTCGAGAGCGCCGGTTCCTATCCGGTCGATCTGGTCAACGGCCTAGAGGAGGCATTTAAGAACTCCATCGCCAAGCAGCTCGAAGAGGCCAAGGCCAATCCCGATATTCCCGAGGTCGAGGTCATGATTCGCGCCGGCCGTATTCGCGAGACGCTCAAGGACGAGATGCTCGACGTGGTTAAGCCCGACCTGGTGCTCTGCGGCGCCCGCGGCCTGTCCTCGATCAAGTATGCGCTGCTGGGTTCGATTTCGACGTTCCTGCTGCGCAACACGGACTGCGACATCTTGGTCGTGAAGTAGGTTCCTTCCCGTCGGCGCAAGGCCTGCGGGGTTATCACGCCGACGTCCTCGCCGCTTCGCGGCTGCGGGATGTCGGCTTTGATAACCCCTCCCGGCCTTGCGCCTTCGTCACCGTACTTCAGCGAGTTGTCTGATTGAAAAATAGCGTGCCGCCCCGTTTGGGGCGGCACGCTTTGTTTGAGGCGGACATCTGCCGTGTGCGTTACTCGAAGTATTGAAACTTGTTGGTTGAGAAGGCAAACGTGACGACGAAGCCTTCGCCGGGCTCGGATGCCGCGGTGACGTCGATGCCCATCTTGGAGCACAGGCGCGCCACCAGGTAGAGGCCGATGCCCGTTGCGCGCTTGGTGGTGCGGCCGTTGTCGCCGGTAAAGCCCTTCTCGAACACGCGAGGCAGGTCTGCCGCACACACGCCACAGCCGTTGTCCGCGACGGTAAGCTCGATGCGCTCGCTTGCCAGACCCTCGTCCAGCAACGCACCCGAAAACACGATCTTTGCGCCGTCCTCACGCGCATATTTAATGCTGTTCTGAATGAGCTGGCCCAGAATAAACTCGAGCCACTTCTCGTCGGTAAAGACCTCAAAGTCGAGGTTCTCGCACACCGGCGCCACGTGTGCCGCGATGAGCTCGCGCGCATTGGCCTTGATTGCGCCCGTCACCAGAGCCTTGAGGTTCCAACGTCGAATCAGATAATCGCGCTCCACAACCTCCGAGCGCGCATAGTAGAGCGCCTGGTCGATATAGCGCTCCACGCGGGCAAGCTCGCGACCGAGATCATCTACGCGCGACAGATCATCTTCGCTGCCGTCCAGGTTTTCCAAAATCAGATGGGCTGCCGCCAGAGGCAGCTTGGCCTCGTGGACCCAGCTCTCGATATAGTCGCGATAGTCATCGGTCTGGCGCCTGCCTTCGGCAACCTCGTCACAAGCGGCTTTGCCCACCCGGCGCAAGACCTCGTACTCGAGCTCGCCCTCGGCATAGGTCGGACATTGCACCATCTCCTGCACCCATGCGGGACTCTCGAGCTCCTCTGCCGCACGTTCCAGCTGGCGCAGAAAACGACGACGGCGCGCGTACTCGATCACGATGCCCAGCATGCCAAAGATAAAGGACACGCCGACCGCCACGACCACGATGGAAACGGGTGCGCCGGCGACCGTCAGCACAAAGCAGCTCAGCAGCACGCCGCACGTCCACACGGCGACGGGAAGCAGCGCATCTTTGAAGAATTTGGCGAACGACATAGCCGGCCCCTAGACCGAATAGCCCTGACCGCGGTGCGTCGTCAAATACCCCTTGATGCCGATTTTTTCGAGCGTGGTGCGCAGGCGGTTGATGTTGACGGTAAGCGTATTGTCGTCCACGAAGGCGTCGGAGTCCCACAGATCCTGCATGATGGCCGAGCGCGAAACAATCTTGCCCGCGCGGCTCAGAAGCAGTGAGAGAATACGCAGTTCGTTTTTTGTGAGCTCGGTGCTGGTGCCCGTTTGCGTGTTGGTGACCATGGAGCGTGCGAGGTCGAGCTCCAGTCCCTTGTGGACGAGCGTGCTGCGCTCGCCCGCCGCCGCGGTGCGACGCAGCAAGGCATTGATGCGCACCACGAGCACACGGGCGCTGTAGGGCTTGGGAACAAAGTCGTCCGCGCCAAGCGTCATGGCCATGACCTCGTCAATCTCGGTCGCGCGCGACGTGAGGACGATGATGGGAACCTCGGATTCGCGGCGAACCTCATGGCAGATATGCTGGCCGTCCTTGACGGGAAGCGTCAGGTCGAGCAGCACCAGGTCGGGCGCGGCGGCGAGAATATCGCGCGAAACATGCTCGAACGATTCGCAGGCCTCGACCTCAAAACCGGCACGGGCAAGGATGTCGGCAAGCTCGCGACGAATGGGCTCGTCATCCTCAACGATATAGATTAGCGCCATGGATTCCGCCCCCCTCTTGGTTGTCTTGCCCCATTATGACCGCGGATCCGCAGATACGCGCTTCACGCGGCACCAAAGTGACAGAACTGTTCGCGAGTGGCAGAGGCTTGCCTCTCGCTCGCGACGAGCACGGGAATTAAATGAGTTTTTAATCCCCGTCCCAGAAACATCATTTAGCGGCGGGCACGGAGCTTTTCGTAGCCTTCGGCGAAGAAGGCGACCGTGGCGGCGTCGGAGTCGGCGGCGTCGGAGTCGGCGGCGGCAACCACACCGTGCTCGTCGCTCACCAGAAACAGCGCACCCTTGAGCTGCGCGGGAATGTCTACGCGCGTGACCGGGATGCCCTTGGTCTGGGCCAGCTGCTCGATGAGCGTCGCCGTGCCGCACAGGCACTCGTCCGCCGGCGCCACAAAGGCCAGCTCGCCGTTATCGACGGCGGCGAGCAGCTCGGGCGCCACGCCGGTTTCGTCGGCCTCGGAGCGGGCCTCGGCGGAGCGGGCGCGTAGCGCCTTGGCCGACGTATCGGTTAGCGGCTCGTACTCCCCCACCGTCATGGCGGCGTTGCCGTTGACGTCGATCACCAGCATGAGCACGCCGTCGCGTGCGGTGTAATCGCCCTCGGCAAGCGACCACTCAACGTGCTGCTTGGCCCAGCTGAGCATGTTATGGGTAAGCGGCTCGCCCTGCACCAAGCGCTCGGACAGTGCGCGAATGTGGCGGTTGAGCATGGGCACCTTTTTATTGGACATGCGCCAACGGCAGACAAGCGCGGGCTTGTCGAGCGTAAACTTCTCGACCGCCTCCTGATTGGCGCAAAAGTCCTCGTACGCACGCTGATCCTCGGCATTGCCAAACAGCTCGGCATCATCAATCTGGGGCATGGTCATACCTTTCGTGTTAGTCATTCCGTCCTCTTATACCAAAAAGACGGCCCTCCAAACGGAGCGACCGTCTTTTGCAGAGATTATTTTAGAAGCGAGGCTAGTCCAAGGGACGAGATAACATCCCATCCTCCCCAGTCAACCTAACAGGTCGGCGAGGGTTGCCCAGGTGCCGCAGATTGCCGTGAAAGAGGAGCGACGCGTACTTGGGTACGCGAGCGACGAATGAGCGGCAAGGTGCGGTAGCTGGGCAAGCCGCAGCGCCACCTCCCTACTTAGTGGCGGAAGTGGCGGGCCCCCGTGAAGACCATCGCAATATTGTGCTCGTTGCAGGCCTGGATGCTTTCGTCGTCGCGCTTGGAGCCGCCGGGCTGGATGATGCAGGTCACGCCGTGTGCAGCAAGCACGTCGACGTTGTCGCGGAACGGGAAGAACGCGTCGCTTGCACAGGCAAAGCCGCCCTTCTCCACGCCCTCGCGCTCGCAGAAGTCCTCGGCGCGCTCGCAGGCAAGTAGCGCAGAGTCAACGCGGTTAGGCTGACCCGGGCCCATGCCAATGCCGGCCTTACCCTTGGAGACCAGGATGGCGTTGGACTTAACGCCCTTGCAGACCTTCCAGGCAAACTCGAGCTCGGCCATCTCGGCGTCGGTGGGCTTGCGGTCGGTGGGGAACGTAAAGGTCGCGGGATCCTCGGTCACGTGGTCGACCTCCTGCACCAGCATGCCGCCGTCGACGGAGCGCAGCTCCACCTGAGCGCCGTGGTCCACGCCGCCGGTCGCCAACACGCGCAGGTTGGGGCGCTTGGCCATGCGCTCGAGCGCCTCGGCGGTGTAGCTCGGGGCGATGATGACCTCGACGAACTGCTTGTTCTGATCGGCAAAGTGCTCAACCAGATCAAAGGGAACCTCGCGGTTGCAGGCGATGATGCCGCCGAAGGCGCTCTTGGGATCGCAGGCAAAAGCGCGGTCGTAGGCAGCCGTGATGTCCTCGGCAACGGCGGAACCGCAGGGGTTCTGGTGCTTGAGGATTACGCAGGCCGGCTCGTCGAACTCGCGGACCAGGTTCCAGGCGGCGTCGGCATCCAGATAGTTGTTGTAGCTGAGCGGCTTGCCCTGGATC
Organism: uncultured Collinsella sp.; assembly: GCA_902481965.1. Lineage (GTDB taxonomy): Bacteria > Actinomycetota > Coriobacteriia > Coriobacteriales > Coriobacteriaceae > Collinsella. The sequence goes on along the minus strand of CABSYH010000005.1, from coordinate 4,271 downwards.
TGCTTGGAGCCCACGAGCGGGAACTGCGAGCTCGCGGTGTTCTCGCAGCCCTCGGCAAAGCGATAGACTGTGGCTTTCTGCTGCGGGTTCTCGCCATAGCGCAGGTCGTCGACCTTCTCCAGCGAAATCTCGAGCTTGGCAGAGGTGTCCGCCACGTCGCTTGCCTGGGCGGCGAGCCAGCGGGAGATGGCCGTGTCGTAGGCGGCGGTGGTCTGGTAGACCTTCACCTGCAGGCGACGACGGGTGGAAAGCGTGGTGCAGCCACCGGTCTCGTGCATCTCGGCCAGGACGGCATCATAGTCGGCCGGATCGGAAATGACGGTAACGCTCGTGGCGTTCTTGGCGGCAGAGCGCAGCATGGAGGGGCCACCGATGTCGATGTGCTCGATGGCGTCCGCGAAGGTGACCTCGGGGTTGGCGACGGTCTTCTCGAACTCGTACAGGTTGACGACGACCAGGTCGATCAGCTTAATGCCGTGCTGAGCCGCCTCCTGCATGTGCTGCTCGGAATCGCGGCGGGCCAGCAGCGCGCCATGAACCTTGGGGTGCAGGGTCTTAACGCGGCCGTCCATCATCTCGGGATAGCCCGTGAACTCCTCGATGGGGGTTACGGGAACGCCCGCGTCCTCGATGGCACGAGCCGTGCCGCCCGTAGAGATGATCTCGACGCCAAAGTCGTCAACCAGCGTCCGTGCGAAATCGACGACGCCCGTCTTATCGGTAACCGAGATCAACGCGCGTGCGATCTTCACATCAGATCCCATGCAGTCCTCCTGTCTGGTACGCCGCCGTGCTCTGTGAGTCGGTGATACGTCGATCTGCAGCGCTCGCGCAGCGGCATTGAAAATACTGATTTAATGTAGCGCATCGAGCGCATCGATGCACCCCGCAACGGGCGCATGTGCAGAAAAAGTTTGCGAGCGGAGGGGATGGGCATGGCACCGGGCACGGTGAGTTCATGGAACACAGGGGCACCATAATTAGATGCCAATGGCGTGGTAGAACTGTGCTCGATATGCATCCGCAAAAGAAAGAGGCACCATGGTCTCGCGGGTTCTCTACCGACCGTTTGATACCGAAGACTTCGACGCCATCGCGCTGATTCTGCAGCAGCTTTGGCATAACAATTCGGATAACGATGAGTACAACCGCCTTGAGGCCGCGTGCGACCTCGCCTATTGCCTTTCGTCGTCGACGTTTTCACAGGTTGCCGTAATCGACGGTCAGGCGCGTGGCATTTCGCTCGCGCGTGCGGGACAGAGCTCCGGCGCCACTATCAACGAGCATTGGATGGATACCGAACGCGCGCTGCTATCGCAGATGCGTGAGCTAGAGCCCGATGCGTGCGCCGAGTATCTCTCGTTTGTGCGCGCAACCATCCGAACCAACAACCGCCTGCTCGAGAGCAGCCCGTTGCCGCACGACAACGAGGTCACGCTGCTTGCCGTGGATCGCGATGTCCATGGCCTGGGCGTTGGCACGGTTCTGCTCGATGCCGTCGTCTCGCACCTGTCCTCGCTTGGAGCGACGAGGGCGCACCTGTACACCGACTCCAACTGCTCGTGGAAGTTCTACGAGCTGCACGGCTTTAAGCGCACGGCCACGCACCGCGCCAACCGCGAAGAGCGCCGTCACGACATGCCGCGCGAAAGCTTCCTCTACGAACTCGACCTAACAGCCTAAACCTGGCAGCCATACCTAGTCATTCAGGAACGTCCCCAGTGACTAGTCGTTGGGGACAGTCTTCGTAGGTAGCGCATAAAAATGGGATGGATCCGTCGGCAGTCGCCGGAGAAGATCCATCCCAAAAATCAGAACTCGCTAGAACGTTCCGCCGCCGCCTCCGCCGACGCCGCCGCCTCCGCCGCCCGAGAAGCCGCCGCCTCCGCCGCCGCCCGAGCTGTCGGAACTCGAAGCCAGCTCACGGATGCTCTCGTGATACACGTCATCGAACGAATCGAGCGGAGACTCGATACCGTAATGATGGTAGTACCACCAGTAGCAGGGATAATTGTCATAGAAGCCGTCAGCCTCGCGCACCTCGGGCGGCACGGCCTCGGCCAGCTGTCGCAGCACTTCTTTCGAAACGCCTAGGGCAACGCCCATCACCAGCAGCTTGTTCCACAGCACCAGATCGCCGGGGACGGCTTCCTTTAGACGCGTGAAGTCCTCGAGCCAATGCTTAAGTGCCTTGCAGCGAGCCGCCACCTCGGCGCCCTCCGGCGTAAAGCGGCGGAACGTAAGGCCCACGCCAATACCCACCAGCACAATCGGCACCGAGATAACCGCGGCGATAATGTTCGCCTGCGCGCCGTCGGTAAAGAAGATGGATCCCACGGGAACAAAGGCAATCAGGATACCAAGAACCAGGCAAAACACCATTGCAACAATGCCGTCCGAGGCAACGTACTCGCTATCGGCCAGCTTGCCCTTAACGGTGTTCTGATAGTCCTCGAGCTTATCACCCACGGGTGTAGCGTGCTGCTTGACGTAGTGCTGCAGCTCGTCGAACGTGCGCGAGCGATCGCCGTTCTCGTCAGGCTTAGCACCGGCAAAGAAGACCTTGAGCACCATGTGGTCAATGCCCTTGGCCGACTTCCAGCCCGCATCGCTCACCGTCACGCGATACGTCTGCTCTTCTTTTTCACGCCCCAACAGACCCTTCTTGGCCTTGGTCACGGTCGCCTGCTCCAGCTTGATCACACGGTCGTCAGTGAGCTTCATGAGCGTGGCGATATATGCCTGATCGGGCACCTCGTTCCAGCTCATGAGGGCCGAAAGCACGGCGGGATGGTCGGCCGAAGGCACATCGCGGAAATATTCGCCCTGGAAAAGCGGCTTGGGCTTACGGCGGCGCAGCTTGAGCATAACGATTGTGCCGGTAAAGGCCACCGCCGCAACAACACTTAGCACGGCAAGTGCATTGGCAATCATGCGAGCGTGAGCGCGGCGGGCGTTAGCTTCGTCGGCCCATTCCTTCTCTTCGCTCAGGATCGTTGACATGCGCTCTTCGCCCGAGGCGGCAAGCTGCGGCACCCAGTCGCTAGGGAAGGCGATGCGTGCCTCGGCGAATTCGCCCTGATGCACGCAGGGAATGGTATAGGTGACCATGGGTTCGTCCGCATCGAGCGATACATCGCCCGTCAGCGGGCCGTGGCCCCATGCGCGGAAGTTATCGCCTTTGACGGCCGCCGTCCCGGCAGCGGCATTTGCGAAGCGCACTTCCATCTCGACATCGTCGGAGTCCGCGGACCAGCCGTCGCCCACAAACTTCCAGTAGAGCTCGGCGGTATCGGCCCAGTTCATGACCGCACCGGTCATGGTGTAGCTCACGTAATAGATCGCGCTGTCGCCGCTCTCGTGAGGGCTGAACACCTTAATCCTTACGCCGTCACCGGTCTGCTCGACCGTATAGACGCCAGAGTCGCCCTTGTTCGCGCTATCGACTTTGTTAAACGCGGTGTCCTCTTCCTCGACACTCAGCACATCGACGCCCGCCGTGCCGCCCTGCTGGTTGGTACCCGTATTGATCTCCCAAAACACGCCGTTGATGTCGTCATCGAAATCAAACTGGCGACCCTCGACAACGCTCAGCGAGCCATCGGCCTCGACCGTGGCACCGATATAGGTTTGGGTCATGGAGTAGCCGTCGGCGTGCGCGGCGGCAGGCAGCAGCAACAACGCAAGCGCAACGAGCGCGCAGACGGAAGCGAATCGCGCAAACAGGCGGCGCTGCCGGCTGACTTTGGCGGCGAGGGTGTTCATAGGCACATCCTTTGTCTGTAAAACCAACAGCGCCATTGTCCCACGTTTGCGGGTACGCATGACGAACATCTAGGCGACCAGAGCGCCAAACGGGATGAAAGTCACGCCCGCGGCCGGCACCTGGGGACATTCCTTATCTGCCGGCAATCTGGAACACTCCTTGGCATAGCCCGCTCCGGCAATAGATACCACTTCATAGCTCCGTCACAGGTGTAGCGGCTTTGTGTTGCCGCGGCGTAAGCCGATTAAGCCGGCGAGCGAGGGGCATAAAGCAGCTGAGCGAAAACGGTTTGCCCCTTTGCCGTTCGCTTGAGGATCATGTCCCCCTTTTCCGCGGAAACCCTGGCAGTTGCGAAGAGCTGCCGGGGTTTCTGTCGTTTGAGGGGTTAGGCTGGCGGGTGGCGATCGAGCTGTCGAGCCGGTGGTCCGGCACGCGCAACGCGCGGCCTCGGCAACTTGCAGGCCACGGCAGCGTCTCCCCCACCGCGCCCCGCGCTATACTCGTC
>CABSYH010000004.1:0-23445 GCA_902481965.1 uncultured Collinsella sp. | reverse complement strand
ACCATGCGCCTCACCTGCCCCGCGCCCGATCCCGTCACGGGCATGAGCAAGGTCGACCGCGACATCGCCGATGCAAAGGCCGTCGCCGAGCGCCTGGGGATACCCCACCATGTGCTCGACCTGCAGCAGACCTTCGACCGCAACGTGATCGAGCGCTTCGTGACCGCCTACCAGGAAGGGCTGACGCCCAACCCGTGCATCATCTGCAACCGCCACATAAAGTTTGGCGCGTTGCTGGATGCGGCGCTGGATATGGGCTGCGACTACATCGCCACGGGCCACTATGCCAAAACGAGCCAAGCGCCCGACGGCACCTGGCAGCTGCATCGCGGCGAGGACTCCAAAAAGGACCAGAGCTACATTTTGTATTCGCTCACGCAGGAGCGGCTGTCACGCACGATCTTTCCGCTGGCTGGGCTGGACAAAGAGCGCGACGTGCGCCGCATAGCCGCCGAGCAGGGCTTTACCAACGCCCAGAAGGCCGAAAGCGAGGATATCTGCTTTATTCCAGACGGTGACTACGCAGGCTATATCGAGCGCCGCTGCGGACATCCCGCTGCGCCGGGCGACATTGTGTGGCGCGATGGCAGCGTGGTCGGGCGCCACAACGGCGCGCTGCGCTACACCATCGGCCAGCGCAAGGGTCTGGGCGTCGCGATGGCGCACCCCGTGTATGTGACGGGCGTCGACGCCGCCAACAACACCGTGCATCTGGGCGAGGCCGAGGACCTGACCGCCGCTGCCCTCACGGCCGATGAGTGGATCTGGAGCGCGCCGGACGCACGCATGGAGGCCGAGCTCGATGCCGGCGGCATTCGCGTAGGCGCCAAGTACCGCTACCGTCAGAAAGACCAGGCAGCGACCCTTACGCGTGACGAAGACGGGCAAATGCTGCTAACTTTTGACGAGCCACAACGAGCCATCGCCCCCGGACAGGCCGTTGTGGTCTACCGCGGCGACATCGTCCTCGGCGGCGGCACGGTGACCGGCGCACTTAAATAGCCGCGGGTTTATCGCTGCACGTGTCGAAGTGCCTCAACAGAGGCACTAACCTCGATTACGCGACGCTCGAGGCCTCGGCAAATGGCCTCGAGTCGACCCTCCGCCGTCGCCCATTCGCTCTGCGAAAGAATCTCGATCGCCTCATCAACAAATCCGTTGAGCCGCGATGAATCGAACCAATCGAGTGAGTCCGCAAGCGCCAGCTGGACGGAAGGGTCGGGCCCAAACGGCTTAGCGGAAAACCCAAACTCCCCAGCTGCGAGCACGGCAGTTGGTACGTTGTACCACAGGCAGTTGCCGCTATCGAACAGAGGAGCAGGTTTTATCTCCAGGGTGTCAACATTACGGATGATGCCGAAGTTTCGCCAATGGCGGTTGCTGTTGGCCAAAAGGGCATCGCAGACAATCATCTGCGACATAGACCTTCTCACAGCGGCCTCATCGGCACCATGCTTGCCAAGGTAGCGACAGTATCGATCGTATGTCGAGCTTCCTCGCTGGCCGCCAAGGGCGTTCTTAACGTAAACAGCCGGAACGTATTCCTCGCGGCTATCAAGAAAGTCGTCGCACAGACAGACAGGGCCATCGAACATCCGCTCAACCGTATAAGGAACAAACTCACCCTCCGACAGCAAGCGACGATGTAGAGCCGTTGCAACCGCCTCGTTAAAGGGACGTTGATCGTCCATCCCGCACCCTTTAGCCAAAACGCGAATGTCGTTTCGGATCATCCACGATTTAGGGAGCTCGCCCTCGGACGTGTTATCCGGATTTTTAAGACCGATGCCTTCCAGCCAACCAGAACGCTCTTCGGGCGCCGATCGCTCAAATTCGTTCTCAAAGTAATTGATGTTTTGCCGTTCGAGCTCATCGCATTCTGCCGGCCGCAGCCAATAGCAATCCGAAAGCGAGAGACCCAGGCACCGAACCGGAACCTCGATGCCACTGGCAATTCCCAGTTCACGATAGCGCGAGACGAGCCCGGGGCGGACGTCAGGCACCGACCGATGGCTCCACCACACGTTGAGCTCCCGTTTATTCACTGTAGGAGAAGAGCTCGAGCACGTGCCAAACGGCATTCGTTGCGTATCGAGGACCTTGGCGATTTCAAAGGGAAACTCGCGCGTCGGATCAAATGAGACATACGCGACCTCATGGTCGGCCGACATCAGCGTAAACTTGCGTCCCACATCGGCTGCAGGACGGCGCCCTCGTTTGCGGACCTTTTGATAGGCGATCGCAGAATTGTACTCGACCATCTTCCGGCCGCCCACAATATCGCACACAAGCGTTCCCGATGCGGCAAGTTGAGATATGCGGGCTTTCGTAACGCCCAACAGGTGGGCGGCATCACCCATAGACAAGTACCCAGACGTATCCATACACCGCATCACCTCGTTAAGTAATTTATATGTTTAGTTAATAGATTACATACATCATAATACTAAACATCCTAAAGCGAAAAAAGGCCCGAGAAATCGGGCCTTAGCGATCGGTCAGCCGAGTCGCAAGCTGCTCCCCTAGCGCTGTACGTAGGCGCGGACGAGCTCGTAGGTGTTGCGCACGCCGTCGATGTGGCTGCGCTCGTAGTTGTGGCTCGCGTACACGCCGGGGCCGATCAGGCCGTGACGGATGTCGTAGCCGGCAGAGAGCGTGGCCTCGACGTCCGAGCCGTAATGCGGGTACACGTCGATGGCATAATCGAGCTCAAGCTCGCGCGCGATATTGGACAGCGTGGTCACCAGATCGTAGTTGTAGGGGCCACCCGAATCCTTGGCGCAAATCGACACCATGCGCTCGGTGCAGCCCAGGTCGTCGCCCACGCAGCCCATGTCAACGCTGATCATCTCGCGCGTGTCGGCCGGCACGAAAGCACCGCCGTGGCCGACCTCCTCGTACACGGTAAAGAGCAGCGACACCTTGCGCGAAAGCGACACCTCGCCATCAGCAACAGCGCGGGCAAGACCCAGCAGAATCGACGCCGACAGCTTGTCATCCAGGAAGCGGCTCTTGATGTAGCCGCTCTCCGTCACCGTGGTTCGCGGATCCATAGCGATGATGTCGCCGGTCTGAATGCCCAGCTCAAGCACATCGTCCTTGCTGTCGACATTCTCATCGAGCAGGATTTCCATGTTCTTCTCGATGGTCTTGACCGGCTCGTCGGCCACGTGCGCCGAAGGCTCGGTGTTAAGAACCACACCCGTGTACACATTGCCGTCACGCGTGTAGACGGTGCAGTTCTCGCCATCGGCCGTAGACCACTGATGCCCGCCGAGCGTCGTGGGACGCAGACGGCCATTGTCCTTAATGGAGCGTACCATGGCGCCCAGGGTATCGACATGGCTCGCCAACACGAGCGGCTCGCCCTCACCACCAAGCTCAACGAGCACATTGCCCTTGTTAGAACGCTCGGGGCCAAAGCCCATATCGCGCAACGTTTCCATTAGATAATCAGTCGCCGCACGGGTATAGCCCGTAGGCGAGGCGATAGAAGTCAGCGTCTTAAGCTGTCCCGCGATATAGGAGAGCGTCCCCTCTAGAGAAGCATCAACATTAGAAGCCATATGCATCCTTCCAAGTAAAACTAAGACCGAGTCCCGATTTTAACCGTTCTGCACGGTCAATGCCCTAGGAGCCGAGCCGCCTCCCGACGTCCCCGCACCGGTTTTGTGCACGCGCACGGTTTACAACCCGAATCTTGCATAAATCCTATCGGTATCTGCATAAATATGAGACATCTTTTTACTTCGTCTCAGGGTACCCCACCTTGGACCGTGCAAAAAACGGAGTATTCAGCACCGTGGGTCCCAACGACCCCATCACAAACGATAAAACGACGCGGTTACAGCAGTGTTGTAGACCGTCGCAAACCAAAAACGCGGCGACAGCCATCTCCGTCCATCAATAGCCCGCCCACAGGGGCTGTCGATGGGCGCCCGCGGGCCACTACGGCCCATTCACAACGTTATGCATTTTTCAGAGCTTGCTGAATACTCCCAAAAATGCACGCAGGGAAGTGCACCACCTATCCGCAGCGGGCAGTACGCCTTGGTTTTGTCCGTCTCAGGGCATCGACGCAGCACAAAAAGCCCCGCCGTGCGTAGCACGGCGGGGCCAGCGGCACGTCAAAAGACCATACACCTACGGGCGAAGGACCACCAAACTGGGCTAGGCAGCCGGGCAGATCTTCTTGAAGAGCTCGATGACGTCGTCGAGCGTTGCCTCGCGCGGGTTACCCGGGAAGCAGGCGTCGGCCATGGCGTCCTTGGCCAGGACCTCGATCTCGTCAGCCTTCATGGCCTCACAGACGTGCGGGATGTTCACGTCGGCGGAAAGCTGCTTGACGGCGGCGATGGCGGCATCGGCGGCCTCGGCGGTGCTCATGCCCGTGGTGTCAACGCCCATGGCGACGGCAACCTTGGCCAGGCGCTCAGCGCAAACCGGCTTGTTGAACTCCATGGCGATCGGCAGCAGCATGGCGCAAGCGACGCCGTGCGGGGTGTCGTAGTGAGCGGACAGGGTGTGAGCCATGGCGTGGTCGATGCCCAGGCCAACATTGGAGAAGCCCATGCCGGCGACATACTGACCAAGAGCCATGCCCTCACGGCCGGAGCCGGGCTGGCCGGACTTGGCCTCGGCGACGGAGTCGCGCAGGTTCTCGCTGATCAGCTTAATGGCCTCAAAGTGGAACATGTCGGAGAGCTCCCAAGCGCCCTTGGTGGTATAGCCCTCGATGGCGTGGGTCAGAGCGTCCATGCCGGTGGAGGCGGTCAGGCCGGCGGGCATGGAAGCCATCATGTCGGGGTCGACGACGGCGACCTCGGGGGCGTCGTTGGTGTCGACGCACACGAACTTGCGGACCTTCTCGGGGTCGGTGATGACGTAGTTGATGGTCACCTCGGCAGCGGTACCGGCGGTCGTCGGCACGGCGATGGTGAACACGGCGTGGTTCTTAGTGGGAGCAACGCCCTCGAGGCTGCGGACATCGGCGAACTCGGGGTTGTTGATGATGATGCCGATGGCCTTGGCGGTGTCCATGGAGGAGCCGCCACCGATGGTCACGATAGCGTCAGCCTCGGCGGCCTTGAAGGCCTCGACGCCGTCCTTGACGTTCTGAATCGTGGGGTTGGGCTTGATCTCGGAGTAGAGGCTCCAAGCGATGCCGGCGGCGTCGAGCTCGTCGGTCACCTTAGCGGTAACGCCAAACTTGACCAGATCGGGGTCGGAGCAGACGAAGATCTTCTTGTAGCCGCGACGCTGGAGCTCGCCGGGGATCTCCTTGATGGCGCCGGAACCATGATAAGAGATGGTATTGAGAACGAAACGATTAGCCATTGATAGCCTCCCATCGTGTGCGGGGCATCCATTACGCCCCACGCTATGAGTCCCATCCTAACGCTTTTGAAACAAAAAACGCGTGAGAACGTCAAACTATTTAAAGCGTTTCAACAGACGATGAAAAATATTGCGGCAAAGGGACAGCCCCTTTGCCGCATTCGGTTACTTTCGGCAGCCCTCTTTCCAAGCCTCGGCCGCAACCTTCCAGCGTAAGCGCAAGTCGCGCTCGCGGTCGATGAACATGATGGCAAACGCGACAAACAGCAGCAAGCTCGCCACGACGATGGCGTGCAGGCCCATGCGCTCAATACACCAGTTGCCCAACACGGCGCCAAACACAAAGGTAAAGATCACGCCAAAGTACAGCAGGCCGTTTTCCAAAAAGCCGCGCCTGTGGGTGATGATGTAATCGTCCACGTTTTGCAGCGCGTTGCGCAAGTTGCCGATGCACATGGTCGTAGCGATGCCGTGACCGTGGATCTTGCGGAAGCTCTCGACCTGCATGCCGCAGGCAAACGAGGTAAGGCAGTTGGCGAGCAGGTTGTAACCGCCACCGGGGATAAAGCTCACGCCCAGCAAGATGACGGCTTCAAAGAACACCGTCACCTGACGCCAGTGGATCACGCTGCCAAACCGCTCGTGCACCAGGTCGGCAAGCATAATGCCCACGGCAAACGACACCACGGGGAAGAAATAGCGTCCCGCCAGCACCCAATTGCCCTCCGAAATGCTCACGCCCACAAGCAGGATGTTGCCCGTCTGCGCGTTGGCGAAAACATGGTCGCGCCCAATGTACGAATACACATCCATAAAGCCACCGGCGAGCGCCAGGATAATGCCCAGTTCGATGGACTCCGATATCTGTTTGGCACGCTGCATCGTCGTGCATCCTCCTTGTTGACGACCCTCTCGTGCGTTGGCGGAAACATAACCGCCGTTCATACTGTAACCCATTGACAACATGGCGTGCGCGCGAGACGGGTTCTCCAACGCGCAGATACACAGTCTGGAAACAAACGACTGGCTCAGCGACGCTCTCACTCACCAGCTCATGTACTCCCCCAGTCTTTTTAGCCCCGTCCCAAAAAGACTGGTTACAATTACGTGCAGCATACAAACATCGGGAGGGATCGTGGCAAAAAAGCCTCAGCACGCTCAGAACAACCAGCGCAGTCAGCAGGGCAAACAGGGCCAGCAGCAAAAGCGCGGCGGTAAGGCGCAGGGTGGGCACACCACGCATACCCCAGCAGCGCCCACACGCCCCTGGCGTCCGGGCCGCGACAAGTTCCTCCCCGTCAGCCGCGCCGATATGGACGCGCGCGGCTGGGACCAGTGCGACTTTGTCTACATCTGCGGCGACGCCTACGTGGACCACCCCAGCTTTGGCATGGCCATCGTCAGCCGCGTACTCGACGCGCACGGCTACAAAGTGGGCATCATCTGCCAGCCCGACTGGACCGACCCCGCCAGCATCACCGTGCTCGGCGAGCCGCGCCTGGGCTTTTTGGTCAGTGCTGGCAACATGGACTCCATGGTCAACCACTATTCAGTGACCAAGCACCGCCGCCACACCGACGCCTATACCCCCGGTGGCGAGGAGGGGCGCCGTCCCAACCGAGCCGTCACGGTCTACGGAAATCTCATCCGCCAGACGTTCAAGAATGCTCCCATCATCATCGGCGGCATCGAGGCGAGCCTGCGTCGCCTGGCCCACTACGACTACTGGCAGGACAAACTCAAGCGCTCGGTGCTGCTCGACTCGGGCGCCGACATCCTCATCTACGGCATGGGTGAGCACGCGATTGTCGAGATCGCCGACGCGCTCGACGCGGGGCTGCCCGTCGATCAGATCACCTATATCAACGGCACCGTTTACCGCACGGGTTCGCTCGACGAGGTCTACGACTACGACCTGCTGCCCAGCTGGGACGACCTTGCCGCTGACAAGCTCAACTACGCGCGCAGCTTTAACGTGCAGCAACAGAATATGGACCCCATCACCGGGCATCGCCTGGTAGAGCCCTACCCCAACAGCGTCTATGTGGTGCAAAACCCGCCGTCGGCGACGCTCACTACCGATGAGATGGACGAGGTGGCCGAACTCCCCTACGCACGCGACTGGCATCCCGATTACGACGCGGCGGGCGGCGTGCCGGCCTTTGCTGAGATCAAGTTTTCCATAAGCTCCAACCGCGGCTGTTTTGGTGAGTGCTCGTTTTGCGCCCTCACCTTCCACCAGGGCCGCGTGTTGCAGATGCGCAGCCACGACTCGATCATGCGCGAGGCCGAGCTGCTCACGCGCGATCCCGAGTTTAAGGGCTATATCAACGACGTGGGCGGACCGACGGCCAACTTTAGCCGCCCCGCCTGCGACAAGCAGCTCAAGCACGGCGTGTGCAAGAACAAGCGCTGCCTGTGGCCGAGCGTGTGCAAGAACATGGTGGTCGACGAGACCGGCTACACGCAGCTGCTGCGCGACCTGCGCCAGCTGCCGGGCGTCAAGAAGGTCTTCGTCCGCAGCGGCATCCGCTTTGACTACACCATGGCCGATGCGTCGGACGAGTTTTTGCGCGAGCTGCTGGAACACCATGTCTCGGGCCAGCTGCGCGTAGCGCCCGAGCACGTGAGCGACGCGGTACTGTCCGTGATGGGCAAGCCGAGCCGAGCTGTCTACGACGCATTCTGCCGTAAATTTGAACGCTTGAATCGCGAATACGGACTCAAGCAGTACGTGGTGCCGTATCTGATCTCGAGCCACCCCGGCTCGACGATGAAGGAAGCCGTGGACCTTGCCGAAGCCGTGCGCGACATGGGCTACATGCCCGAGCAGGTGCAGGACTTCTACCCCACCCCGTCCACCATGTCGACCTGCATGTACTACACCGGCGTGGACCCGCGCACCATGCAGCCGATCTATGTCGCACGCGACCCGCACGAAAAGGCCATGCAGCGTGCGCTCATCCAGTATCGCAAGCCCGAAAACTACAAGCTCGTGCGCGAGGCACTGGAAAAGGCCGGCCGCCGCGATCTGATCGGCTACACCAAGCATTGCCTGATTCGTCCCGTGCCGCCGCGCCCGGGCGAGACGTCTGCCGGCGGTGGGCATGGCACTGGCAAGAAGGGCGGCAAGGCCCACGGCGGCGCTGGTGGTGCCGGCAAGGGGCCTAAGGGCAGCAAGGGATACGGCGGTATGTCCCGCGCGCAGAACACTGCCGGTCGCAATCGCGCGGCACAGGGGCGTCAGGGCGCCAACGGAGGCGGCAGACGCAACTAGCGAAGCGAGGCGGCATGCCGCCGTTGGCGACACGACACGCCCCACCAATAAAATGCCGCTCGCCGGGGCGTCGCAGAACGATTCCCCGGCGAGCGGCCGATTAATATTGTCTATCTCAAAACGTCGTTACTTTTTGTCGAAACGACCATAGAGCGCAAACGAGAGCGCCGCAGAGATAACCCAAGTCAAAGCGATGCAGACGATAATCATGATCAGGTTCATGGGATTGCCGCTTGGATCGGCATAAACGGGCAACGAGGTAATGCCGGGCATAACAAAGCCGAAGCACTTTGCGCCGAGAACAACGGTAAGCGCACCGCCAATGCCATCCGCGATCATCGCAGCGATAAGCAGAGTCCTGTTAGGAACCTGAACGGTAAACAAGGCGGGCTCGGAAATTCCCATAAATGCTGAGAAGGCGCACGTCATTGCAGCGGACTTGAGCTTTTCGTCGGTCATGCGCAGGGCTGCACCAAAAGACGCACCGCTTTCGGCGAGGTTATGGCAGAAAGAGATCGGGAGCAGATAGTCATACCCAAGCGTTGCGATATTGGAAATCTGGATAGGGCTCGTTGACTGATGCATGCCGAAGAGCACGATAAGCGGCATAAAGAAGCCCAGCAGAAAACCGGCAACGGGGCCTAACGTCGAGAATAGCCAAACGATACCGTTGGCAAGACCAAGACCGCACCAGGCACCAATCGGAGCGAGCACAAACAGGTTGACGGGAATCACGATAGCAAGGGAGAGCGCCGGAACGACAACGAGCTTAAAAAGATCCGGCACGACTTTGTCGATTGCGCGATATACAAAAGACAAGCCAATGACGCCAAAGATAACCGGGAACACGGAATCGGCGTAGCTAAAAATCGGCACCGCAAAACCGAACAGCGCAAGGGGCGTCTCGCCCGTACCGACAGCGTTGACAATGGTCGGGTACATCAGCGATCCGGCAACACAAAGCGCAAGCGAACGGTTGACTCGGAACTTATCAGCTGTAGACATTGCCAGCAAAAACGGCAAGAAGTAGAACGGGATATCCGAAATCATATTGAATATCGCAAAGTCGCCGGCACCCGTGTCGATTCCAAAAGCCGCGATAGCAGCCAGGATGCCCTTTACGATGCCTCCCGCCACCAGTGCGGGAATGATAGCGGAGAAGATGCCGGTGATGATATCGAATACGCGAGCCGAACCTTTTTGGAGCTCAGGCTGCTCGGCGTCGGCGGAGACCTCGCCACCCATCCTGTCGCCTAGCATGGGCTCCAATTCGTCATATACCGACCCCACGCTGGCGCCGATGATAACCTGCCACTGCCCGTCTTTAACCTGCGCGCCCAAGGCGCCGTCAAGCGTCTTAAGGGCCTCCAGGTCTGCCTTGCTATCGTCCTTCAGGTTGAATCTGAGCCTTGTAATGCAGTGCGTTGCCATAACAACGTTATCGGCGCCGCCCACGAGCTCGAGGACACGAGCGGCCAGTTCCTTCTTGTCTGCCACAACAATCACTCCTACCCAAGATCCTCGCCATTAGTGGCGATACATTTCTGATACCAATAGAAAGAGTCTTTACGCGAGCGCTCCGCAGTGCCGTTGCCGCAATTATCCAGATCGACATAGATAAGCCCGTAGCGCTTGTCCATCGTAAGAGGACCACAGGCAACAAGGTCAATGAATCCCCAGATCATGTATCCGCGCACGTCAACGCCATCGATCACCGCTTCCTTAAGGCACTTTATGTGCTGGCGCAAATAATCGATTCGATACTCGTCGTGGATGCTGCCATCCTCCTCGACTACATCAGATGTACCGAGGCCGTTCTCGGCGATATACAGGGGCAGCCCATAGCGGTCATACATCTGGTTAAGGGTAACCCTCAGGCCAATGGGATCGAGCTGCCAGCCCCACTCACTCGTCTCGAGATAAGGGTTCTTGTTTGCCATGACCAGATTTCCCGCAGTCTTCTCCCATCCCTGATCGCAGGTGGATACCTGGGAAAAGTAGTACGAGAAGGCCAGGAAGTCGACCGTGTTGCGAGCGATGAGCTCTTCATCGCCCGGCTCCATTTGAATCTCGATATCGCACGCGTCGAAATAGCGATTCATATAAGCGGGGTATTTTCCACGAGCCATCACATCCGTATAGAACCAGTTGGAATACTGGTCGTCGTGAATAGCCTGCATGTTATCTTCGGGACGGCAGGTGGCGGGATACGTACAGAATCGAGCGATCATGCCGCCAACAGGAGTATCGGGCGAAAGACGATGGACAATCTCGACGGCACGCGCATTGGCAACGAACTCGTGGTGCAGGCACTGGAAGATGGCTCGATCGAAGTTCTCCCCCTCTTCGTCTTTGACCAGACAGACCCCGTCCCAAGGCGAAAAACGCGCTGCATTGAACTCGTTAAAAGGCAGCCAGAAATCGACCAGATCGCCCAATTCCGTAACGATTGTCTCGACATAGCGGGCGAAGAAATCAATCGTCTTGCGATTCTTCCATCCCCCATATGTGGTGACAAGATTTACCGGGATGTCATAGTGGAGCATGGTGACGAAGGTTTTAATGCCGTGCTTTTTGCACTCACCCAGCATGCTTCGATACCACTCGATGCCTTCGCGGTTAGGCTCAAGATCATCTCCGTTAGGATAGATCCGGCTCCAGCAAATAGAGGTGCGGAACAGCTTGAGGCCCATCTCCGCAAAAAGCGCGATGTCCTCACGGTAGTGATGATAGAAGTCGTTACCGCGCCTAAACGGGTAGAACTCAACACCATCATCTGCGAGAGCGTTCATTAGTTCGTCATGGCAGAAGGGGTTGTTTTGATGCTTGTCCTCAATCTGGTCATGAGTCCAGGTACCATCCAGCCATCGACAATCCTGTGTCGACTTTCCCTTTCCGCCCTCATTCCAGGCGCCATCGGCCTGCGAGCACGATATGGCTCCGCCCCATAAAAAGTCGGAGTCAAACCCATGTTTTAACTTACTCATTTGCCCTCCTTGATCGGATGCTCCAGCGGATAACCCAATACTAGGAAGAACAAGATGCATAAGATATCGCATAGAAAGCGTGGGTTTATAACATTTTTTTAGATATAATACCGTTTAAGGCATCGATTCTACCGTTCACCCCTGGAGCACCCCATGGATTCGAATCTCAAACAGCTGCTCTATACGCATACCGAGACCGAAGAGTGGCATCGCACACATCCGGGAGAGCTCAGCCCGCGATATAACAGGGTGGAAACCACAACCATTAACGGCGAAGAGGTCTATCTGTTTGATTGGAAAGAAACTCTCGACGAAAACCCCGTGGGCCTTATCAAGGAGTCGCGCTTTACCGATATTCCTCCTCATATCAATCGGGATATGGAGCTTAACTACGTGTACGACGGCGTCTGCACGTTTATCGTCAACGGACGGCGACTACTCCTTAAAAAGGGCGATGTGCTCATTTGCAACACCGGCGTAGTCAGAAGCGTTCCATACGTTAAGGGCGAGCATGATATCGTCATTTCGATCGTCTTCAAAAAAGAAATGTTCGATTCGTTGTTCCTGAGCCAGCTACCCGGCGCGTCACCATTAACGAATCTTCTATTTGATTTTGTGTCCAAAAACCGCGAGGCCCGAAAATATCTCATTCTTCCAGAGGAATACGCCCGACATGCGCGACGCCTCATCGAGATGCTCTTTATCGAATATCACTTTAAAGATGCCTATTCCAATGAACTCATGAGGCACCTCGCCGTCAGCCTATTCCTTGTTCTCATTCGAGGACTGTACCGACGCTCCGCAACTGATAACCAGGCGATCATGTCGGACGAACGCATCGTGTCGATTCTGAATCATATTGAGCGAAGCTACGGCGACTGCACACTCGAAAGCATTGCGAGCGATACGGGTTATAGCACCAGCTATCTCAGCAGCTTGATCAAGCAAAAAACCGGCAAAACGTTTTCGCAAATAAAGCTCAACCAGCAGCTCACAGAGGCGGCATATCTTCTCAATAACACCGAGCGCAGCGTGCAGTATGTAGCCCGAAAAGTCGGCATCTCCAACATGTCATTCTTTTACTCAAAATTTAAAGAAGCATTCGGCGAAACGCCAGGTGCGTTCAGGACGCATCGGTCTAATTAAAGGCGTTATTACTCAGACCGATCAGCTTCGCGCGACACGGGAATGCGCAATCGAAGCAGCGAGCGCATCGCCTCTACCAGCACAAAGCCGGCGATGCCAACCGTGACCACAACGTCGAGCGGTGTGCCCACAAACCACAGCAGCCCCATGAGATACGACCCGGCATTAAACGCAAAGTGCAGCAGAATCGTGTAGCGAAGCTTTCCGGTGGTCACGAGTACCCAACCAAAAATGAGGCCGGCAGCGCCCGCGTAGCAGCCCTGCACCCAGTTCATGTGCATAAAGCCGAAGACCGCCGCCTGCAGCACGATTGCCGCGGCGACGCCCCAGGTACTCGGGGCCGCCCAGGGCACTATGGCGCCGTCCTGCGCGTTCGCGCGGCGCCGGCGCTTCCAGAACGAACGGCACTGTGGATTAAACGCACGCAGCGAAAACTCAAAGATGATGCCGCGCACCAGGAGCTCTTCGCAAAACGGAGCGCCGAGCACTGTGGTCAAGACAGCAAGAAGGCTGGTATCGCCCATGCCCGTCTCCTCGACGAGCTCGCTATAGTCTGCCGCGACCTCGGGCAGCAGCGACAGTACGCCGTCGCATAGGTAGCTAATGACCACCTGCATGGATAGGCCGATCACGACAACGCAGGCAATGCGCTTCCATGCCGCGCCTGCTCCCCCGCCGAGTGGGCGTTCGCCTTGCCGGCGCGCCATGAAGGAGCGGGGCCACAGATAGCGCCACCACAGCAGCGCCATCAAAAATGACGCCGTCTGAGCGGCAGCCTGGAACCATTGGATATCGAGATTGTCGATCGGATAGCCCGTCAGCACCGACACGGCATCGAGAACTGAAAACAGAACCATGCTCAGGGCAATATCGGCAGCAACAACACCAAAACAGGCAAGCGCCCAAATCATCGCATTGAGCATGCCAACCTCCTCAAAACCCGGCACTTAGGGACGTTCCTTAACTGCCGGCAGAAAAGGAACGTCCCCAAGTGCCGGCAGTTTGGGACAGTCATTGTTGATGAGAATCGGGCGCAGCGCCAAAGGCCCCGTTGGGCGAAATGTCGAACGGAAAGGTGCCGCAGCGATTGAAGGCGGCGATAAACATGCGGATGGCGTTGGACGGCGTAGTGCCCACGAGCTGGGTTGCCGCCGCGAAGGCCGCCTTTTCCTCGGGCAAGACCTTCGCGACAACCGGGGTCATGTGTTCTGCCATGGCGCTTCCTTTTTGAAACGACGGTGGTGCGGATGGATGCGGGCCACGCGGCTGGGCGACGGGCTGTGAAGGCAACCCGATTGGCCCGCATCTGGAGTTTGTTCTACGGCGTTGGTATTACTTGGTATTCCTAAGTATTACCCCACAGATAGAATACCATACCCGACCCCATGGGGACGGAGAAAAAACGGATCAATTTGTTGCTGAGTAAGTCTTTAGAGCGTGATGATGTCCGAGATATTGAGGGCCCGAGCGTCAGCGGAATCGTGCGTGGCAAGCAAGAGCATGCGGCCGTCGAGCAGGTCGAGCACGACCTCGGCCGTCGCATCGCGCGTGGCGGCATCCAGGCCGGTAAAGGGCTCGTCAAGAATCACCGCGCCGCCCGGGCACAGCAGGGCTCGGGCAATCTCGACGCGACGGCGCTGCCCGCCCGAAAGCTCGGCCACGCGAGCATGCACATCGACTCCCGGCACCAGCAGGCGCAACAGGGCCGCGGCGCTCGAAGCATCCACGCGCGCATCGGCGCACACCAGCACGTTATCCAGCGCCGAGGCGGACTCGGCCAAGCGTGCATCCTGAAACACCATCGAGCACGGCGAGCACTCCCCCGCTGCCAACGAAAGCAGCGTCGACTTGCCCATGCCCGAAGCACCCATCACACAGATGCGCCCACCCGCAGGCACGTTGAGCACCAGACCATCCAGCGCCGGCGCCCAGGGCGCGCGATCGCCCACGGCAAGCGCAAGCTCCGCTGCAGCCCCACCGCCAGCAGAGTCGCCCACACAACCGCGAGCACCGCGCCCATGCGCCCGCACGGCCGCGCGCCACGCCACGGGTCCCGAAACCCGCAGCAGCCACACCAGCACGCGCTCACATGCCCACGAGGCGGCAACGACCAGCACGGTCCACGCCAGCAGGTCAGCCGTCTCGATGAGCAGCTTCGCCTGATAGATGCGCTCGCCCACGGTGCCCACCGCCATGCCGATCAGCTCCGCCGCCACGCCGGCCTTCCAGCTCATGCCGATCACAGCGCGGGCGCACGAAAGCACAAACGGCAGGACTTCGCGCCAGGTGTGGGCACAAAACAGTCGCCAGCCCCGCACGCCATGCAGACGAAACATCTGCTCCAGCGGTTTATCCACTTGTGCCAAGCCCTCGACCAGCGAGAAATATACGCCCGGCAGCGCCATCAAAAAGACCGCCGCGATGCTCACGCGCGCCGATCCCAGCCAAATGAGCAGCAGGACCACCACGCAGGCAACCGGCGTCGCCTTGACAAACGACAGCGCCGGAGCCACCAGGTGCGCAAACGCCCGCGAACGTGACGAAATCCCGGCAAGCACGCCGCCGCACACCGCGGCAAGCGCCAGCCCACCCAGTATCCGCGCGCCCGAGCCCGCCAAAATCGCCCAGGTACCGCCATCGCACACCAAGCGCAGCAGCGCCAAGGCAACAGCACCCGGCCCCGGCAAGATCAGCGGCTGCGCCACCAGCGCCGCCACCAGCATCCACACGGCAAGCCAAAAGGCAGCGACGGCACCTGCTGCCGCCACCGCCTTCATACGCTCTGTCATTTGTCGAGCAAACGCACGCACGGGCTACTCCATGTAGTAGAAATCGTCAGCCGGAAGTTTACCACCCACGGCGCTCGCGTCCGCGTCGGACAGCACCTGCAGATACCCACTAAGTGCCGCCTTCATATCCTTGCCCGTCTGGCACACAAGCATGCACCCGGGAATCGCCTTCTCGGCGATCTTGGCGTTGTCCACGATGCCGGCATCGACCACGGCCTGCGCCCAGTCTGCCGGCGCCGCATTGACGGCCTTCACGCTCGCCGCATGACAGCTCAAGAACTCCGCCACGGCCTCGGGATGTTCCTCGGCAAACGCGCGGCGCACCACGGTCACGCCCGTCAGCAAGCGCGAGCCCGTGTCACCTGCCAGCTCGTCCCACACATCGGTCAGACTTACCGGCGCCGACAGCTTGCCTTCGCTCTTGGCGATGGCAGCGGTCTTGAACGGCTCGGGCAGCACGCCCACGGCAGTCGGGACGGCAAGCAGCGCCGACAGCACCTCGGTGGGCTCGCTCTTAAACTCAAGCGTCACCTGGCCGGTCAGGCCCGCGCGCTCCAGCAGGTAGTTCATGACGTACTCCGGCGTGGTGCCCTTGCCCGTCATGTAGACGGTATGGCCCGCCAGATCGCCAAACGAGGTCACACTCGCGTCGCCCGTCACCACGTTCAGCACGCCCAGTGTGTTGATGTCGATGACCTGCACCGCGCCCTCGGTCTTGTTGTAGAGCACGCTCGCCACGTTGGCCGGCACCAGGGCAATGTCGATATCGCCCTGAATGACCTTGGGCACAATCTCGTCAGCGGCGGTGTTGATCGCAAAGTCGAACTCATTGTCCGTCTCGCCGTTTGCGGCCTGATCCATAAACTGCACCAGGCCAATCGAGGTCGGCCCCTTGAGCGAGGCGACGTGCACCTCGACCGGCTCGGCAGCGGCACCGTCAGCGGCAGACCCGGCAGCCGAGCCCGCGGCGGACCCCGCCCCCGCAGCTGCGCCACCACAGCCAACCAGCGCAAGCGACAGCGCGCCCGCGGCGAGCGCCGAGGCAAACCCCCGGCGCGACAGCTCAACATTAAACGCGCGCATCGCTAGCACGTCCCCTCGTTGGGCATCGACCAGGCGTGATGATCGGTATGCAGCAACTCCTCGGCCAGCGGCGAGAGCGGTGCGCCCAAAAACTCGCTGTAGCACGCCTGGACATCGGGATTCTCGTGCGAGAAGCGAATGTCCGCCTTCGCATCCAGGCCCCACAGCACCTGGCCGCGCTCGGCCGCCAGCTCGCAGCCGTCGTGGATGGGCTGACCGCCGCCACCGACGCAGCCGCCCGGGCATGCCATAACCTCAACGAAGTCATAGCTCACGCGGCCGTCGCGAATCGCGTCGAGCAGGAGGGCGGCGTTGCCCAGCCCGTGCGCCACGGCGACGCGCACCTTGGTGCCATCGATATCGGCGACAGCTTCCTTCCAGCCATCCAGGCCACGCGCGCCGGTAAAGAAATCCGCATCGGGGTTCTTGCCCGTCACCAGGTAATAGGCCGAGCGCACGGCGGCCTCCATCACGCCGCCCGTGGCACCAAAGATCACGCCCGCGCCCGTGCCAAAGCCCAGCGGCGTGTCGAGCGGCTCCACGACCAGTGTGTCCACGCTCACGTGGCTCGCGCGAATCATGCGCACCATCTCGCGCACCGTCAGCGCAACGTCCACATCGGGCGTGCCGCCCTCGCCCACCATGCTCGGCAGCGCGCACTCGGCCTTCTTGGCCGTGCACGGCATAACGGACACCACGAACAGGCGCTCGGGCTCCACGCCCAACACCATGGCGTAGTAGGTCTTGGCAATAGCGCCGAACATCTGCTGCGGCGACTTGGACGTGGACAGACTGTCGATAAACTCCGGATAGCGCGCCTTCACAAAGCGCACCCAGCCCGGGCAGCAGCTCGTGAACATGGGCCAGCCGCGGCTGTCGTCCTCGCCCTTGGCGGCGGCACCCAGACGCTCGAGCAGCTCGGAGCCCTCCTCCATAATGGTGAGGTCGGCCGAAAAGTCGGTGTCGAACACGTACTCAAAGCCAACGCGGCGCAGTGCGCAGGCCAGGCGCTCAACGGTAGCCTCCTCGCGAGATATGCCGAGCTCCTCGCCCCAGGCACTGCGCACGGCCGGCGCAATCTGCACCAGCACGATCTTGTCGGGATCGGCGATGGCGTCGAACACGGTCTCGGTATCGTCGCGCTCGCGCAGGGCGCCCGTCGGGCAATGCGTGATGCACTGACCGCACGCGACGCAATCGGTCTTGCCGATCGGCGCACGCCCGCGGGTACCCACGGCGGTGTGCGTGGCGCGGTTGGTCAGGTCCCAAATCCCTAAGCCCTGCACGCTCTCGCACACCTTGATGCAACGCATGCATTTAATGCACTTGTCGTTATCGCGGATGATGGGGAAATCGAAGTCCCAGCCCTCGCGTGCCAGGTGCTGCTCGTACGGCAGATAGAAGATGCCCAGGTCGTTGGCGATGGTCTGCAGGTTGCAGTTACCACTGCGCACGCAGCTCGTACAGCGCGAGTCGTGCTGGGACAGCAGCAGCTGCACGTTGGTGCGACGCGCCTCGCGGGCCTTGGGGCTGTTGGTGTGGACCACCGTGCCGTCGAGCACGTAGTTGTTGCAGGCGGCAACCAGCTGGTCGCAGCCCTCGACCTCGACCACGCACACGCGGCAGCCGCCGATCTCGTTTAGATCGCGCAGGTAGCACAGAGTGGGAATCTGAATGCCAGCGGACTTGGCCGCATCCAGGATCGTGGTGTGCTCGGGCACCACGACTTCACAGTTATCGATAATGAGCCTGACCATGTTGTGCGCTCCGTTTTCGGTGTTGTCGCCGACAGTGGTTTTGTTGAGCTCTACCATTCCAGGTTCCTCCCTCCGCGGAACGCGCCAAAGCCAAAGTGGTCGCAACGCAGGCAGCGACTCGCCTCTTGGCGTGCCTCTTCCTCGGTAAGGCCCTGTTCGACCAGATTCCAATCGTGAATGCGCTCGCCGGCCTCGCGCTCGCCCAGCTCGCAGCGGCCGCACTCATGCTTGCCCTTAAACTGAACGGTCGGCAGCTCCACGTCGAGCTTAATCTTATGGTCGAAGCCCAGGTAGCGGTCGATATTTGCCGACGCCACGCGGCCGGCGTTGATGGCACGGATGACGGTGGCGGGACCGGTCTGGCAGTCGCCGCCGCTAAAGAGGCCATCGAAGTCGGGCACGGCGCCGTCCGAATCGGTGACGACGCGACCCCACTTGCAGGCGATGCCCATGTCCTCAAACGGCTTGGAGTCGATATCCTGGCCAATGGCCACGAACACGCGCTCGCAGGGAATGACCTGTTCGGGCGTGGCGGCGGCACGCGGGGCCGGGCGCCCGCGGCGGGGCTCGCCGATAATCTGCGGCTGCACGCGCAGGCCGCTCACGCGACCGTCCTCGCCTGTCTCGATACCGAGCGGGGCCGTGAGCTCTAGAACCTCGCAGCCCTCGGCCTGGGCACCGGCAATCTCGGCGTCCTGGGCCGTCATATCGCAGATGCGGCGACGGTAGACGATGCTCGCTTTTTCGGCACCGCAGCGCACGGCAGAGCGTGCCACGTCCATGGCTACGTTGCCGCCGCCGATGACGCACACGCGCTGGCCGCTCAGATCGGGCAGCTCGTCGTCACCGATGGCGCGCAGCATCTTGACGGCCGACTCCACGCCGGGCGCTTCTTCGCCCGGAAGGCCGAGCTTCTTATCGCTGTGGGCACCGATGGCCAGGTAGACGGCATCGAACTCGTCGCGCAGACGGGCGAGCTCCTCGCCGTTCACGGAGTGGTCGAGTTCTGCATCGATGCCGGCGCTCAAGATCCAGTCGACCTCGGCCTGCAGGCGCTCGCGCGGCAGACGATAGCTGGGAATGCCATAGCGCAGCATGCCGCCCAGGTGGTGGCGCTGCTCAAAGATCGTTACCTTGTGGCCCATCACGGCCAGGTAGTAGGCGCAGGAAAGACCAGCCGGGCCGCCGCCGATCACGGCGACGCGCTTACCGGTGTTGTCCACTACATGCGGCTTATAGTCGTTGAGATCACTGTGCTCAACGGCAAAACGCTTGAGGGCGAGGATGTTCATGGGGTCATCGACCATGCCACGGCGGCAGTGCATCTCGCAGGGATGCTCGCACACCAGTCCGCAGACGAGCGGCAGCGGATTGTTCTTGCGGATGACCTTAACGGCATCGGCATAGCGGCCGGCCTCGACGAGCGAAATGTACCCGGGAATGTCGACGTGCGCCGGGCAGCCCGAGACGCACGGAACGCGGGCCTCGCGGTCAAAGCCACAGGAGTGCTCGCGAATGTGGTGCTCAAAATCGTCGCGGAAACCGCGGATAGCCGTAAGCGCCATGGCGCCTGCCTCGTAGCCGATGGCGCAGTCGCTTGAAAGGTAGATGGTGCGGGCCGTGCGCTCAATCAGGTTGAGCGTGGACTCATCGGCACGCCCTTCGAGTACATCGGCGAGCAGGTCACTCAGCGCGCTCAGGCCAACGCGGCAGGGCGTGCACTTGCCGCAGCTCTGGGTAGAGCACAGGTTGACGAGCGCTGCCGTAAACTCAACGGGACACGGGGCGAGCGAACTCACCGCCAGACGACGTCCGAGCGCATCGTGCAGGTCGTCCATGACGGCCTGAGCGTGGCTGCGTTCCATTACATGCAGTCGAGCCATAAGATCCCCTCTCACATGGCAGCCCGGAGGCGAGGCCGGGCGAAATTGCTACACGCACAACACTGACCTAAAAAGTTGTAAGGTCTCCATACGGTTCGGCAGGCGGTATAAAATGTCACCCTCAGCGGTGAAATAGAACATTACCGCAGATAAATGCCATATTTGATAAAACGCGTTACCAAATTGCAATATTCAATGTGAAAAAGAGCGCCTTACTATTTTTCCTTTTTGATCCGTTTTCCTCCGTCCCCTTCGGATCACATGATCCCTTGGGAACGGAGGAAAACGGATCGTTTTTGGTGCAAAAGGGCCAGGTTTGTTTGCACCAATCTCACTTGCGCTAGATGAAGAGCTCGCATTCCTTCCGCGCGACGCAAACCTTGCTCAGCATCTGGGAAACAGCGGATAGCTTGTTGGGATCAAGCTTACGAGCGCCTCGCGGACATACGGCAATGCAGCGCATGCAGGAGATGCACGCCTCGCCAGCTGCTCGTTTGGGGTCACCCTTGTCGATAGCACAAACGGGGCACGCCGCGGCGCATGCACCGCAGGAGACACAATCCCCTGTTGCCTCGGGTGCCATGCGGTGACCTCCGGCTTGTTTATAAGGACGAATGCCGGGAATAGAGGGCTCGGATGTATCCTCGGCCAACAGCTTTTGCTGAATTTGCTGCGCAAACTCTGCGAGCTGCGCCGCATCCTGCGCATCCGGACGACCGGCAGCAAACTGTCGCGCAATGGAATGTTCTGCAATGGCCGCAACTGCCGCGATCACCCGGAATCCCGCATGCTTCGCAACGTCCTCCAGCTCTACGAGCGTGTCCTCAAACGCGCGGTTTCCGTAGACGCACACCAGAACGGCCCGCGCTCCGTTGCCGTGAACCATGCCCAACCGGTCAGCCACCACAGCCGGGATTCTACCGGCATACGCCGGCACAGAGATTACGGCCACGTCGTCCTCAGTCATCGAGACAGCGCTGAAATCTAGCCCGCTATCGGTCAGATCGACGGTAACGGTATTCTTGTCCAGTGCCCCGGCCACAAGGCCAGACACCTTCTGCGTTCCACCCGTCGGACTAAACACAATTTCGAATACGCTCATCGAGACACCCTCCCCCTACGTCTGGCAACGCGTCAAGCCGTTTTCACATCCAGCCAGAGTATACGGCACGTGGGATCCCCATTTTGGTGCATCAAGCACCCCAATGCACCAACCCTACGCTGTCTGCCTCTTCGTTTTGTATAAATTACGGTACAGATTGTATATATTTACGGGATACCGCCGTGTTCTCCCGAGGTACCCCATCCTGGCCCGTGCAAAAAACGGAGTATTCTGCAACGTGACCGCGCCAGCAATACCCCGAGCGGGCAAACCTTTAGGGCGCTGCGTCATTTTGGGTTCCGACATGGCGAGAATGACGCGCCCCTGCTCCGGAAAACGACGAAATCTGACTCAGAACGCTCGCTAGGGATATCCGAAAGCCACCGTTGGCGACGTCAAATCATATGCAGACAACTCGAACTGCAGAATACTCCAAAAAATGCACGGCGCACCCCATGGGACCCATTGCCGCATGGTAGGAAACAGGCCCACGGCATCCTCTAGACGCATTCCCGAGGAAATCACATTTGAACTAGCGATCGGATACGGCAAACAAAAAGGGCCCCGAGCGTAGTTGCTCGGGGCCCTTGGTTCACCTCGCTCTAGCGGGCGATGCGTGTGTTATTTGCGCTTGCCGCCGCCGTCACCGGGACGACGGGAGCTGCCGCCACGCTTGCCACCACGACTATTGCCATAGCTGCCACGGTTATCGTGACCGCCGGCACGGCCGCCACGGGAGCCGGCCTGGTTGCCGCCACGCCCGCCACGATAGCCGCCACGACGCTCCTCGCGGGTATCGTCGTAGTTGCGCCAGTCATCGCGACGATCGCGGCTGGCACGCGGGTCACGACGATCGTGCGACTCATTCGAACGACCAGCGCCGCCGCGGCCGCCATTGCCGCGAGCGCCCTCGCGACGCTCGCCGCCGCGGCTAACGCGCTCTTCAAAGCGCTTGCCGCCACGGGACTCACCGCCACGAGCACCTCGCTCACCGCGACCCTCGCCGCCGCGACGCTCATCACGGCCACCGCGCTCGTCATCACGACCGGAACGACGGCGGTCGCCCGAACCGCGCTTGCCACCGCGCGAACCGCGGCCCTCGTCCTCGCGCTCGACACGACGACGGCCGCCACGGTCCTCGTCCTCACGACGACGGCGGTGTGCCTCGCCCTGGAACTGCTTGGCACGACGCTCGGCACGGTTGCCGCGCGCAGGCTGCTCAGCGGCACCAGCACCAGCGCGCTCCTCGGCAGCCACCTCGCGAGCCACGCTCTCCACGGCCTCGTCCACGCGAGCCTGAACGCCCTCGCGCACGCGGGTCTTGCCGCCGCGCTTAGGACGGCTCGGGCGCTCGCCGTCGCCGCGACGCTCGTCGCGACCGCGGTTGGAACGACCGGCCACATCGCCGTAGTCATCGCCGTTGCGCTTGCCGTCGCGACGTGCCTGCTCAAGCTTCTTCTTGCTCTTGGACTTGCCGCGCTTGGTCTTCTTCTTCACCTTAAAGGCGGCAGGATCGCGCTCGGGGTCAACGGCGGGCGGGTTGGGGCCCACGTGCAGGTCGCCGGCTTCGTAAATATCGGCCGTCTTGTCCATGAGCTTCTCGATCTCGTAGAACTCGTCCACGTCCTGCTCAGTCACAAACGTAATGGCCCAGCCCAGCTCGCCGGCGCGGCCCGTACGGCCAATGCGGTGGATATAGTCGGTCGGCTCGGCCGGCACGTCAAAGTTCACGACGTAGCGCACGTCGCTAATGTCGATGCCGCGGGCGAGAACATCGGTTGCCACCAGTACGTCGACGGTGCCGTCGCGGAAGGCAGAAAGCGCGCGCTCGCGCTGGGCCTGGCTGCGGTTGCCGTGAATCGCAGCGGCCTTGATGCCCTTGCGCTCCAGACGACGGCAGCAGCTGTCGGCGCGGTGCTTGGTGCGCATAAAGACGATGGTGCGCTCCGGGCCCTCCTTTTTGAGGAACTCGGGCAACAGGTTGTTCTTGGCCTCGATGGACACCGGGAACACAAACTGGTCGACGGTGTCGGCGGTCGACGTGGCCGGCGCGCTGTCTCTTATACACATCTGACGCTGCCGAC
>CABSYH010000003.1:0-24462 GCA_902481965.1 uncultured Collinsella sp. | reverse complement strand
TCTCCACCTCTCTATTCGTCGGCAGCGTCAGATGTGTATAAGAGACAGTATCAAGACCGGTCGATACGGCCAAGACGCCGGCGGGTCAGCTTGCGACTATGGAGTGGGAAAAAGGGACCAGCTCCAATAACGGCACTCCTACAAGTCTTACTTACTATGAGACTATGAGCACGCCCAATACAGATGGACTTTGCACCACCGAGACTACGTACGAGCATGTTGTTACGGGCTTTGGCGCTATCGATGCGGCATCGGAAAGCGGTTCCGTAAAGCAAGTGGTCACCGTTAATGAGGGCTGCACGCTCGATCTCAAGGGCGGCATGATTACCACGGCCGCCAATCTGAGCGATAACGGCCATGTGATTCTTTCTACGGGTAAGGTCATAATCGAAGGCGGTTACGTCACCAACGGCAACCGCGGTGGATGGGGCGGTGGTCTGTGCATAACGGGCGCGAAAGCCAGCCTCGAAATGACAGGCGGTGTGGTCGCGGGAAACAAGGCAGCTTCTGGCGGCGGCGTCTACGCTGACAACGGAGCCACCTTGAAGCTTACGGGTGGAATCATCTCTGGCAACGCTACGTATTCTGATTCGGATGGTCACGGTGGTGGCATCTTGGTTTCGGGCGGTAGTGTGACCGTTTCTGGTGGCTGCATCACTAACAATAAATACGCCAAGTTTTGCGGCCACGATGGCCGGGGTGACCATGGCGGCGCTGGGCTTGCTGCCAATAACGGCGCCCATGTCACCATTTCTGGTGGCCAGATTACTGGCAATTATTCTGAAGAAGCTGGTGGCGGCGTTTACGTTACCAGTATGTTTCACTCAGATATGGCATGGCTCAAAATTACGGGAGGAAATATTGCCTCTAACGTGAGCTACCGATCTGAGGGTGCTGGCATTCGAGTGGGCCAGAAGGTTGACGCGATGATAAGTGGAGCGTCAAAAGATAGCCCAGTCTATATCACTAATAACCACTGCATGTCTCGCTTTGACTGGGGCGGAGGCGGCATCTTCGTCCAGGGCTGTAATGAGACCGCATCTAATGCGGGTAGGCTATTTGTCTATAGCTCCTATATAAGCACCAATACCGCTGGTGGCTATGGTGGTGGCGTTGCAGTCTGCCCGACGGGCAAGACGTTGGTAACGAACACTGAAGGCACAGCGATTTTTGGCAACACTGACGCTAAAGACGCTAGTTCTTTCACCAAATATGACCCGCAGAATAATAATAACAGTAATAATGGTAGCCTCCATCTTTCTGGCGGCGGCGAGGGTAAGGATGAGGACTGGGTCGCCTATAACTCGGTCGACTCTAACAAGGAACATGTTTTTCGTAAGAATGGTCATGCCGATTTCTTCCTCGCGGCGGAAGGTCACACAACGCCGGTCGCAGTGGTAAGCGGCAAGATGCTTGGCGATATAGATGCCCAGTATTCGGGAAGCATTGAGCTAACGAATCGCATTGCCATCCCCGCCAACGGTACTGCTCAGGTAAAAAATAGCATCGGTCTGACTTCGGGTGTTGATACCACGGATAAAACGACGATTGGTGCAGTACGGAATAAAGCGACAACTTTCATCACGGGCAACTATTCTTGGGACCATGGTGGCGGCATCATGTCGAATGGCAACTTGTACCTAGGCGTGCCTGCGGATACGTACATCTTACCGAGCCTTAAGTTGAAGGCAACCAAGGCGCTGATAAATCAGCAGGCCAATCAGCAGACCAATCAAAACATGAAATTTGACAAAGGCAAGTTCTCCTTCTCGGTCTACCGTAAGGATTCGGATGACGCGACGGATCCCTCTTGGAATGACAAGACATTCAAAAGTGGCGGCTGCACCTTGGTCGGAACTGCCAAGAATGATGAGAGGGGTAACATCACCTTTGACCTTGGCGAACAGTATATTGATAAGGCTGTTAAGGCTAATGAGATTACATACTACTTGGTCGAAAATGCTGGCAATGATCCCGACATCACGTACGATCCCGACATCACGTACGACCCAGCCGTGTACAAGATTGTGGTGAAGGTTAAGGACAACAAAACGCCACTCATGAATGTGCCTAGCAAGGAAGATCCAAACTCGGAGGTTCCTCTTTGCGTTCACAACTACACGATCACAAGCGTGAGTCTGGGAGATTCAACTAACTCGTTGGAAAAGAACGAGCAAGGCTATTATTCGATTGTCGGCCCCGACGGGGGAAAGACCTTCACCAACAAGTACACTCCGTACACCTCCAGAGGCTCCTGGACTCCTAAGGCGACTAAGGTCGTTAAGGGTGGTGAGATGAAGGAGTTTACGCTTCAACTTGCGAAAGACAGCAGATTTAGAGTCGAAGACATCGTCGGCACTGCCGTGACCTCTGGCGATAAAAAGAAGCAGACGCTTCCGTTTGTCTTTGATAAGGGGATTGCGTACACGCTCTCTGATATCACGAAGGATCCCTACACTGCTGGTGACTCTACGGGTCGTGGCGCCTCCAAGACCTTCACGTATTATGTGCGCGAGCAGGACGAAAGCACGACCTATCCGCATTACAAGTTTGATCAGTCGGTCTATCGATTTGATGTCACGATGGCGGACCAAAAAGACGGAACAATCAAGGCTACGAATGTAACCTACACCAAGATCAAGGACGTCCGCGGCAAGGATATTGCCGACCCGAAGCCCATTAACTTTGACAGTACCAAGCCCGAGTCCACCCCCACCTTCACCAACACCTACTCCACCTCTTTGCCCCTTTCTGGTATGTCGGGCGTCACTCTGACGTACCTTGCCGGCGCGGCGGTGCTTTGCGCTGCTGCGGCCTGGATGCACATTCGTCGTAAGGCGAATGCGAAGGGAGGTAAGCGTCGTGAATAAGAAAGTTTGCTCCTTCCCGATCTTGTTTGCGCTGCTTGCCCTCCTGATTGGCACCTGCGCGGTTGTGTTCCCCGCTTCCGCGCAGGCCGCGCCGACCTCGACCGGTTCCATCACGGTGAGCGGCACCGTGGCGAGCAGCTACGACGCCTACCGGATCTTTAGCGCCAACGTCGTTGACGGCGACAGCGACGCCAAGATCGCCACCGACCTCGCCTGGGCAAGCGACGCCGTGCGCGACGCCGCGCTGCCTGTGCTGCACAGCGCCGGCATGCCCAAATCCCAGACCACCGCGCAGGAAGCTGCCGAGTGGCTCAACACCGATTCCCACCTTACGAGCGCGCTGAGCGCACAGCTCGCTCGTTCCCTCCAGAGCTCTGGCGCCGTGTCCGTGGCCCTTAACGCGGGCACGACGGCCGAGCTGCCCTGCGGCTACTGGCTCATCGTCGCTGACGACGATGCCATCGCCCAAGGCGAGGCCGGCACCGCGCCGATCATGGCCCTGGTCGGCGGCAGCGCCGTCACCGTCAAGCCCAAGGCCGCGACGCCCAAGGTCGCCAAGCATGTGCTGGAGGACAGCACTGCCGCCTGGCAGAAGGCCGCCGACGCCACGGTCGCCGACGACCTGTACTGGCGCCTCTCGGCCACGGTCCCGGCGGGCCTTGCCGCCTACGACGCCTATACGGTGCGGGTCGTCGACACCATGAGCGCGGGGCTCGACCCCTCCAAGGTGGCCGCGAGCATGCGCGTGTACGTGGCGGCGGGCGCGGACGGTGGCTTCGACGCCGTCTCGGCCGGCAAGGACGGCCGCGCCGGCACCGAGCCCGCGCAGGGCTGGACCGATATCACGGCCCAGTGCGCCACCAAGGTAGCGGCCGACGGCAAGACCTTCACCGTGCGCACCGGCGACCTTATTGCCGCGCTCGGCGGGGCCGACGCCTTCATCGCGGGCGCCCGCGTGGTCGCCGTGTACAACGCGCCGCTCAACAGCGCGTGCAGCCACGGCATCGCGAAGGGCAACCCCAACGAGGTCTACCTGCGCTACCCGCGCTCTCCCTTCGCCGACCAGTCCGGCGACGCCGGCTTCACCCGCACGCCGAGCGACGACGCGTGCGCCTACACCTGGGATCTCGCGCTCACCAAGCGCGGCAGCGACGGCGACAAGCCGCTGTCCGGGGCAGTCCTGAGCATCGCCGACGACCACGGTCGCACACTGGCGGCCGACGGCACGTGGGATGCAGAGGGCAAGGCCACCGTCACCACGGGCGAGGACGGCCGCGTGACCGTCTCGGGCGTGGACTCGGGCAAGCTGGAGGTCCGCGAGCTCAAGGCGCCCAAGGGCTACAACGCCTTCGAGGGCACGCGCTCCGTGACGGTCAAGGCCGAGGGCCTGGACGTCGACCAGGTGGCCGCCGCCAAGCCCAAGCTCACCATCACGGCCGAGTCGCCCCTGCGCGCCGACAGCGCGGATGGGTTGACGGGCAGCCTGGAGGCGTCGCTCATCAACACGCCCACTGGCACACCCCCTAGCATTACCACCGGAGGCTTTATGCCCTCGACTGGCGATATGGCAATGTACGCCGCGGTCGCCGCAGCGGTCGCCGGAGCCGCGCTCATCGTGGTCGCGCTCCTGGTCAAGCGGGGAGGTGGCAGCCATAAAGAGTAGCTGGCAGCCCCACAGAGAGCGGGGCGAGACGTAGCGAAGCAGATGCTAAGACACAGACAGATGATGACCGATCGAATGAGAGCCAACCGGAAAACGGAGGAAAAGAAGATGAGCATGAACAAGAACATCGCACGCCTGGCAGTGACAGCAGGCCTCACGGCAGCGCTGAGCTTTGGTGGCGTTATGGCCCCGGCCACGATGGCGTTTGCTACTACTCTGAACAATCGCATCACCATCAAGCAAAATGCAGAAAATACGGACGCAACGAATCCCAACAGAAAGACGCAGTTCGTCGCTTATCAGATTTTTAATGCCAAAGTGGTTGATGGAACTAGCGCAAGCGATAGGGTCGTTTCCGATGTCGCATGGGCTGAAAATGTAACGGAACCTACCCAGGCTAGCATTATTAATGCAATTAAGCAGAGTGCTGGTTACGATTCTAGTAAGTCGAAGCTTCCTGAAGACAAAACGCCCACCGCGCAGGATGTTGCTGACTGGATGGCTGATAATCTCCAAGACGCTTCTTGGGTTGTGAATAATGGCGATTTGCTCGATACGATTGCCGACTTGGTTAAGGGCACTACTCCTGCCATGCCAAGGGGGGCTTCTAGCGCTGCTTTCGCCGCGGATGATACCTCAATTTCCTTTAAGAACTCTGGCTACTATCTCTTCCTGACGGACGATAGTTCTATCGGTACTAAGGACAGCTATTCCGAGTTGAGGCAGACTGGTACTTCGCCGATTTTCGCTGTTGTAGGCGGTAGTGCTGTTGAGGTTACCGAGAAGACTGGTATACCTACGGTTACAAAGAAGATTAAGGACGACAAGTCCGGCGCTAGATGGGCCGATAAGGCTGACTCGCAGGTTGGTCAGGATGTTAAATATCAGCTAACCGGCACCGTTGCCGAAAATGTGGCCTCGTTCGATAGTTACTACTACGAGTTTCGCGATGAGCTTTCTGCTGGCCTGACGGTTACCGACGCTTCCATTAAGGTATTTGCAGGCAGCGATCGTGCCAGCGCTGTCGAAATTACTTCTGGATTCACTCCCGAAGTCAAGAATGCTGAAAACGGCGCCGGCCAAACCCTGACCGTAAAGTTCGATAATCTCAAACTTGCCGTTGCGAACCTCTCGTCTAGTACCAAGATTTTTGTTGAGTATACCGCTCAGCTTGATCCCAATAAGGCAGTCGTCGGTGGCGAGGGCAATGAGAACACTGTCAAGCTCATCTATTCCAACAACCCCATGAGCGATGGTAAGGGTGAGTCCGTGCCCGATACCGTCCGCGATTACACTTACGCGCTCAAGCTCGTCAAGGGGGACTCAGCAGACGAGACGGCTAAACTCAGCGGCGTAAAGTTCACCATCCAGGCCACCGGCGCCGACGAGGGTGATGGCACCAAGTTTGTCCAGGAGGATGGTTCGCTCGGCGCCGACTCCTATGAGTTCACGACCGACCGTAACGGCGAGATTAATATCAAGGGCCTCGATGCTGGTACCTATACGGTCGAGGAGACTCACACGCTCGACGGCTACAACACGTTGCCCAAATTCACCTTCACCATCACGGCTGATGGTCTCGGCAATGATGAGGGGAATAATAACCTGAGTGTCAGTGCGACCAAGAATGGTTCTGACCTCGTTATGAAACCGTCTGTTGATAACGGCACCGTCACTCTCACCGTCAAGAACAAGAAGGGCTCCGGCCTCCCGCTCACCGGTCTCAACGGCGTGACCTTCACTTGGATCGCTGGTGGCGCGGTGCTGTGCATCGGCGTGGCGCACCTCATCCGCAGCCGTAAGCAGGCTGAGGAGTCCGAGCAGGAGTAACGCTCGCCCACCCATCCCTTTGGCAGGTGGGATGTGATGGCCATGAGACTTGCGGACACTTTTCTCGTCCAGCCACGTTCTTGCTTTGCCATTCTCTTTTCGGGGCAGACTCCGCACTGGAGTTTGCCCCGTTTTTTTGGATAACGCAGCCAGGTTCCATTGCCCGATGGATCGAGCGTATGACTATCGAACAGATGTTTGCAATTATTGCGTTTACCAGCTGTGGGTGCATAAACTCGCAGTAAAATGGCTTTGCGACGCATTCCGTGCGCGGGCGGCCGACGACTCGATCGGAGGTCCCCAAATGCTGAAATTCCTTAACGCGCTCGCCGCCCTCGCGGCGGTGGGCACGTTCGTCATCGCGTTTCTTGATTCGTATGAGGTTCGGTTTAAGGTCCGTAGGCGCACGCGCGGTGCGGACGGTAGAAGGCATTTGCGCCGCAACAAGCGCAAATAAGAATGCCCGGGGTTCGGAGCCCGGGCATTTAACAACGTCGGAAACTGGTCGCCCGCGCTCCTAAGTACTTACGCGGGGTGCGTCGTTTCCTATTGTCATTGTATCCCGAATCGCCCCGCCGATCCGGGACATTTTGAAAACGCAAATGCGGGCCCATACTCGCGCCGCACAATGCTGCCTAGCTGCGTTGTCCGGCGCATGAGCTCGCTAATCGGCTATTATTTGTTTAGACAACTTGAGTTGTAGAGGAGTGACCGGCGATGGTGCAGGGCGCCAAACATATGAAGAGCAATAACGCCGCGGCCAACGGCGGCTCAAGCCCCCGGCCCAAACCTCAACCAAAACCTAAGCGCCGTCGCAAGCGACTGCCGCGCTGGGCCGACCGGCTCATCACCATCGTCATCATCCTTATCGGCGTGGGCCTTATGACCTGGCCGTGGATCTTGGACCGGCTCGAGGCCTCGGGCGTGTTCAACCAGATCAGCACGGTGTCCAGCACCGTGGACGCGCTCTCCGAAGAGGAACGCGAGCGCATCCTGCTTCAGGCGCGCTCCTATAACGAGCAACTTGCCGGCGAGGGCACCGAGCTCCCCGCCGACCAGATCGAACCCTACGCCCAGCAGCTTATTTTTGACCGCGACCCCATGATGAGCTGGGTCGAGATTCCCTCCATCGACGTGAGCATGCCCATCTACCACGGCACGAGCGAGGAGGTCCTTATGGCGGGCGTCGGCCACCTGGAGGGCACGAGCCTGCCGGTGGGCGGCACCTCGACGCATTGCGTGCTCACCGCGCACTCGGGTATGCGCAACCTGAGCATGTTCGACGACATCCACTCGCTGGAGCCCGGCGACCTGGTGCTGCTGCACACCATGAACAAGACGCTCGCCTACAAGATGGTGGACTCCGAGGTGGTGCTGCCCGAGGAGATGGAGTCGCTGACCATCGAGCCAGGCGCCGACAAGGTGACGCTCGTCACCTGCACGCCCTACGGCGTGAACGACCATCGCCTGCTGGTGCATTGCGTGCGCACCAAGTACAACAAGAAGGACGTCGACAAGCAAAAGTCGCTGGCCGGCCGCCACTGGGGCAAGCGCGAGTTTGCCGTGCTCATTGTGGTCGTAGCCATTGTGCTGTTGCTGCTGGACATCGTGATCCACGCGGTCCGTAAGCGCCGCAAGGCCAAGGCCTCGGCATAGGGCATCATTCAGAACCACCACAATGGGGACAGGCTCCTTTGTGGCGGTCGGGGCTTCCAAACCATCACAACATTCGATGAAAATCGCGATTTTGACGAAAAGCGTCGAATGTTGTGATGGTTTTCGCTATGGACGGTGCGGTTTCGCTGCAGAACCGCCGGACCACGCCCTGCCAACCGCCGCCCTCGTTACGTTTTCGCTGCATTTGGGTAAAGCGCCTGCTCCAAGCGGCGTTGCCTTGTATACTAGAGCGGTTTATCTGTTATGCGGAAGGGAGCGCCTATGGCACTCAGCGAGAAAGACGTGCGCGGCATCGCCGAGTACGCAAAGATCGCACTGACCGATGACGAGCTCGCCCAGATGACGTCCTACATGAACGACGCCGTCCAGATGCTCGAGCCCGTCTTGCAATATGACTTGCCCGACGTGGAGCCCACGTTCCATCCTATCGGAAGCCTGTCCAACGTGATGGGCGATGACCTGCGCGAGCCCGAGCGCGATCTGCCGCTCGACGTCGCGCTCGAGAACGCCGGCAGCGTGCGCGACCGCTACTTCCGCGTGCCGTCCATTTTGGGAGAGGGGGAGAGCGAGTAATGGCGCTAAGCTTCGATTCCCTTACCGCCGCTCAGATCGCCGCGGGCGTTGCCGCCGGCGACTTTACCGCTACCGAGGTGGCCCAGGCCTCTCTTGCCGCCATCGAGGCGCGCGAGGGCGGGGTCCAGGCATTCCTGCAGGTGGCGCCCGAGCTTGCGCTCGAGGCCGCTGCGCGCGTGGATGCCGACCGCGCCGCAGGCAAGCCGCTGCCCCCGCTCGCGGGCGTGCCGCTGGCCATTAAGGACAACATGAACCTCGTGGGCACGCGCACCACCTGCGCTTCCCGCATGCTCGAGAACTACCAGAGTGTCTACACCGCCACCTGCGTCCAACGCATGCTCGACGCCGGCTGCCTGCCCATGGGCAAGGCCAACATGGACGAGTTCGCCTTTGGCAGCTCTACCGAGAGCTCGGCGTTCCATCGCACCAACAACCCCTGGGATACCGAGCGCGTGCCCGGTGGCTCCTCGGGCGGCTCCGCTGCAGCCGTCGCCGCGGGCGAAGTCGCGCTCTCACTGGGCTCGGACACCGGCGGCTCCATCCGCCAGCCGGCGTCGCTGTGCGGCGTGGTAGGCTTTAAGCCCACGTATGGCGCCGTGAGCCGTTACGGCGTGGTCGCCTTTGGCTCGTCGCTCGACCAGGTGGGCCCCTTTGGCCGCACGGTCGAGGACGTCGCGCTGGCCATGAACGCGCTTACCGGCGCGGGCCACGATCCGTACGACTGCACCAGCCAGGATTGCGCCGTCGACTTTACCGAGCATCTCAACGACAGCATCGAGGGCAAGCGCGTGGGCATCATCCCTGCGTTTATGGAGGCCGAGGGCCTGACGCCCGAGGTCAAGGCCGCTGTTCAGCGCGCCGCCCAGGAGCTGCAGAACCAGGGCGCCGAGCTGGTCGAGGTCGACCTGCCGCACCTGGACGCCGCCATCGCCGCCTACTACGTCATCGGCCCGGCCGAGGCATTCTCCAACCTGGCCCGCTTCGACGGTATTCGCTACGGCTATCAGGAGGAGGGCTGCGCCAACCTGTCCGACCAGAGTTCGCTGTCGCGCGCCCATGGCTTTGGCGCCGAGGCCAAGCGCCGTCAGATGCTCGGCGCCTACCTGCTGAGCTCGGGCGTGTACGACAAGTACTACTACGCAGCGCAAAAGGCCCGCACGCTCATCACGCAGGACTACGACGCCGCGTATGCCAAGGTGGACACCATCCTCATGCCCGCCTCGCCGCGCACGGCCTTTAAGTTTGGCGAGATTAGCGATCCCACGCAGATGTACCTGTCGGACCTGTACACCATCTCGCTCAACATTTGCGGCAACGGTGGTATCTCGGTGCCGCTGGGCCTGGGCGAGGACAGCAAGCTGCCCGTTTCTGCCCAGCTGGTGGGTCCGGCGTTTAAGGACCGTCAGCTGCTCACGTTTGCCCGCGCCCTGGAGCGCGGCTTTGCCGATACCGCCACGGGTGCGCCCGTGCTTTCCGTCGCGCCCGATTTTGCCGGGAAGGGAGGCGAGCTGTAATGAAGGAGCTTTCCGAGGTCCTGCAGGATTGGGAGGCCGTGATCGGCCTGGAAATTCATACCGAGCTCACCGCACTCGATACCAAGATGTTCTGCAACTGCAAACTCAGCCACGATGACGAGCCCAACGCCAACGTGTGCCCGGTGTGCCTGGGCCTGCCCGGTGCGCTGCCGGTGCCCAACAAGCGCGCTATCGAGAGCATCGTCAAGGCCGGCCTTGCGACCAACTGCGAGATCCAGCGCCACTCGATGTTCTACCGCAAGCACTACTTCTATCCCGACATGGCCAAGAACTTCCAGACCACGCAGGGTCCGGTCGCCTTTGCCATGTACGGCCACCTGGACCTGGACGTGACCGGTCGCGGTGCCGCCGAGCGCCCCGACTGCGCGTTTGGCGAGGCCGAGGCCCAGAGCCTGGCGAGCGCTTCGGCCAACGCCGAGGGTCTGTCCACGTCCATGACGTCGACCATGCGCGAGGGCAACCAGCGCGCCGGCCACCTGGCCAGCTACGACGCGTCCAACCTGCAGATGCCCGAGCGTCGCGAGGACGGTTCCTACACGGTGCCCATCCGCATCCTGCGCATCCACATGGAGGAGGACGCCGCCAAGATGGTCCACGTGGGCGGTGCCGAGGGCCGCATCACCGCCGCGGCCGAGTCGCTCGTCGACTACAACCGCTGCGGCACGCCTTTGATTGAGCTCGTCACCGAGCCCGACCTGCGCACACCCGAGGAGGCTCGTCTGTTTATGGAAAAGCTCCGTCGCATCTTTGTGACGCTGGGCATTTCGGACTGCTCCATGGAGAAAGGTTCCATGCGCTGCGACGGTAATGTGTCGCTGCGCCGCCGTGGCGAGACCAAGCTGGGCACCAAGACCGAGCTTAAGAACCTTAACTCGTTTAAGAGTCTGCATGACGGCCTTGCCTACGAGATCTGCCGCCAGGCCGAGGTGCTCGAGGAGGGCGGCATCATCTATCAGGAGACCCGCCACTGGGAGCCCAGCCGCAAGCGCACCGTGGTTATGCGTGTGAAGGAGACGGCCGACGACTACCGCCTGTTCCCCGATCCCGACCTGGCGCCGTTCGATCTGGACGACGAGTTCATCGACCGCTGCCGCGGCGAGATCCCCGAGCTGCCCGATGCCAAGTGCGCCCGTTTTGAGGCCGACTTTGGCATTAAGGCGGCCGACGCCGAGCAGATCGCGGGCGACCCCGAGTTTGCCGACTTCTTTGAGGCCGCCGCTGCCGGTATGGCCGGCAAGGAGGCCCAGACGGTCGCAAACCTGCTGGTCAACGAGATGATCGCCTACCTTAAGGGCGCGGGTGTCTCGCTCGCCGAGTCCGGCATCGCGCCGGCTCAGGTGGCAGCGCTGGCTAAGCTGCTGGCGACCGATGCCATTAGCTCCAACCAGGCACACGAGGTCTTTGAGGCCATGGCCCAGACCGGCGACGATCCCAACAAGATCGTCGACGAGCGCGGCATGCGTCAGGTGAGCGATGCCGGCGCGCTGCAGCCGATTGTGGACGAGGTGCTGGCAAACTGTGCCGATCAGGCGCAGCAGTATCGTGACGGCAACCAGAAGGTCATCGGCTTTTTGGTGGGCCAGTGCATGAAGGCGAGCCGCGGCAAGGGCAACCCGAAGCTCTTCAACGAGTTGCTGAGAACGTCGCTCTCGTAAACGGGAACCGAGGGGCCCCGGCAGGGCGGGTGCTTCCTCAAAATTTCGAACAGTCCTATGCAAGACGAAGGCCACATTTAGTGGCCTTCTTTGCATGCGGAACTCATTTGGAGGAAACACCCCGGCGACTCGGGACTTCCCCGGCCAGACGACTCGGCCGTTCGGGTCAGGTGGGGCTGAATGGAATAGAGTGAATGGGCGCGCCGTTGGCACGCCCATTGTTTTGTGGGTGTGGCGCAGGGGCGGTCCCCTTGGTCACATCGCGCCCCAAGATTTCCAAAAAGTTAACCTTTGTTGACCTTAATAGTTAGATAAACTAAACTATTTTCCAAAAGTGTGCTCGAGCAAACTTGTTTACTCGGGTGCTGAGGCACCGTGCCGCAGTTGTTGCGGAAAAGGGAGAGACATCATGAAGAAGTCCACGTTTAACACCCTGCTTGTTGGTGGCGGTTTTCTGCTTGGCACGGCCGGCATCAAGCTGCTTACCAGCGCTCCGGTCAAGAATGCCTGCGTGCAGGGTATCGCGTGCGGCATGCGCATCAAGAACGGCTACCAGGACATGGTCGAGCAGGCCAAGGCCAATGTCGATGACATGGTTGCCGAGGCTGCCTACATCACCCAGAGCGAGGCCGCTGCTGACGAGGCAGCCGAGTAACGCTCCCAGGCACAAACTATGAGATTCTCGATTATTAGCGAGATCCCCGGCAGGACCCGTCTTCAATTGGCGGGTCCTGTGCCAGAGAGCGATCTCGATGCACTTCTTAAGCTTGGCGGCGACATTGACGGCGTGCACAAGGTGCGCGTGTATGGCCGTATTGGCCAGATGGCGCTCGAATATGACGAGCGGTGTCGTGCGGGCGTGTTCGACGCCTTGGGTGCGCTCGATGCTCAAGCTATCGCCGATGCCAAGTCGGGCTACGTGATGCAGCTTGAGCCACGCAAGCACAAGCTCGTCATGGATCTTGCCACACTTATCGGCGCCCACTACGCACGTCGCTGGTTCTTGCCGACGCCTCTGCGTGCGGTGTTTGTCGTGGCCGGTTACATGGCATTTTTGCGCGCTGCCCTTCACGAGCTGGCGCAGCCGCGCCTGACCGTTCCTGTGCTCGACGCTTCGGCCATCGGCATTTCGTTCGTCAAGCGTGATGTCGACACCGCGGGCCAGACGATGTTCCTGCTCAACGTGGGTGAGCTGCTCGAGGACTACACCCGCGCCATGAGCGAAAACGAGCTCATTAACTCGCTGCTCGATGTGCCCGACAAGGCGCAAAAGGTCGTCGGCGACACCGAGGTAAGCGTTGCCGCGACCGAGCTCGAGCCCGGCGATTTGGTCGCCGTGCGCACCGGCATGTCCATCTGCATCGATGGCGTGGTCGAGCAGGGGAGCGCCATGGTCAACCAGGCGACCCTGACCGGCGAGCCGCTGGCCGTCGAGCGCAGCGCAGGCGACGACGTGTTCGCCGGCACTGTCGTGGAAGACGGTAGCATCTTGGTGCGTGTGCGCGCCAATACGGCGCAAACCAAACTACGCTCAATCGTCTCACTCGTGCAGACGGCCGATTCGCTCAAGTCCGAGGGCCAGTCGCATATGGAGGACCTTGCCAACAAGATTGTCCCGTGGAACTTCCTGCTCGCGGGCCTGGTTGCGCTTACCACCCGCAGCCTCATCAAGACCTCGGCGGCACTGATGGTCGACTACTCGTGCGCACTCAAGCTCACGGGTTCCGTCGCCGTCATGACTGCCATGAGCGACGCCGCTAAGATGGGCGTCATGGTCAAGGGCGCAAAGTACTTTGAGTCGTTTGCCAAGGCCGACACCATTGTGTTTGATAAGACCGGCACGCTTACCGAGGCACAGCCGCGTCTTGCCTGCGTGCTCACCACCGATGGTTGGAGCGAGGACGAGATTCTGCGCCTTTCTGCCTGTCTGGAGGAGCATTTCCCGCATCCGGTGGCGCGTGCCGTGGTCAATGCGGCACGCGAGCGCGAACTCGAGCATCGCGAGCGCCACGCTGCCGTCGAGTACATCGTGGCACATGGCATCGCTTCGTCCATCGAAGGACGTCGTGCCATCATCGGTTCGGCACATTTTGTGTTTGAGGACGAGGGCGCACAGCTCGAATCCGACATCAAGGAGCGCATCGAGTCCCAGATGCAGGGTCTGTCGCCGCTGTATCTGGCGGTCGACGGCACGGTCGTGGGCGTGCTCGGTATCGAGGACCCGCTCAAACCCGGCGTGCGCGAGGCTATCGTCGACCTGCATGCGCTGGGCGTCAAGCATGTCGTTATGCTCACGGGCGATTCGGAGCGCACGGCCGAGCGCATCGCGCGCGAGGCGGGTGTCGACGAGTTTAAGGCCGAGCTACTGCCCGAGGACAAGTACGCTTATGTGGAGCGCATTAAGAGTGAGGGGCGCCACGTTGCCATGGTAGGCGACGGCGTCAACGATTCGCCGGCGCTCGGTTTGGCCGACGTGGGCTTGGCGATGGGTGGCGGAAGCGATATCGCCAAGGAGGTCGCCGATATCATCCTGACTGATACGGATCTCGCCGCGATCGTGCGCCTGCGCCGCATGAGCCAGGGGCTCGTCGACCGTCTGACGAGCTCGTATTCCAAGGTAATGCTTACCAACTCGGCGCTGCTGGCGCTCGGCATTACCGGCACGATTACGCCGCAGGCGTCGTCGCTGCTGCACAACAGCTCAACGATCGCCTACAGTCTGAGCAACGCAAAGGCATATCTGCGCTAGCGCTTTTGGTTGAGTTTATGGCCTGCATTCGAACGGTGCTGCAGCTACCGGAATGCAGGCCTTTTGCGTTTGACCATGTGCTAGCAGCAATATATAGTAATACTAGCATGGATAGCAGAAGTCGAAGGCGAGGTTGAGATGGGTGCTGCTAGCGGCATGGCGCAGGTGAACGTTCGCATTGATCGTCAGGTCAAGGACCATGCGGAGGAAGCGTTGCGGTTTTCGGGCGCCTCGCTGCCCGAGCTTATCAAAAAGGTCGTAGCGAAGGTTGCACAGGGCGGCGGTTCGTGCGAAGAGGTGTTGTCGGTCGTTGACGACCAACTGCCTAGTGCTGGTGCCACCTCGCTGTTCGCCGCATCATGGGCGGCGGCGGATCAGCTTTACGCGGACCTGGGCATCGCTACGCCGCCCGTATCCGACGATCGCGGTTGGGACACAATCTATTCCGAAGCCATGGATGAGCATTATCGCCAAAAGGGGATGATTCAGTGAGTGGGACGCCTCTCAAGATCATGGTGGATGCCAACGTATGGGTTGATTCGTTTTGCGTCGACCATGCCGAGTCGCTTGCCGCGCGTGCGTTTATTGAGCAGGCGACGGAGACGCGGGCGTTACTGTTCTTCCCGGTGCATATCGCTAAAGACGTGCTGTACGTTGTCCAACACGAGTTGAAGCGTAGCGTTCTTGCCAGCGGGGGAGCGCTCGACGAGGCGTCTGCCCGTGCAATTGGCGATGCGGCGTTGGCGTTTGTTCGGAACATGACCGAAAACGCCACGGCCGTGGGTGCAGATGCGTCGGACCTTTGGCTGGCCGACAAATACTTAGCGCTTCATCGCGATTACGAGGACAACTTGGTGCTCGCCGCGTGCAAGCGCGCACAGGTCGATTACTTGGTGACTAACGATCTCAAGCTGCTCGAACATGCCGATCTTGCAGCGAAGACCCCGCGCCAAATGATGCCGATTCTTGCTTTGGCCGAACGCGGCGGCGCGGCTATCGGTTGACGCGAACTGTTTGCGGGCCTCTTGGACGACGATGCGCCAAGGGACCCGCGTCTGCTATTTACAAAAGCTCGGCCTTGATGGCGGGACTTTCTGCGAGCTGCTCGGCTGCCTTTTCATCGGAGCTGTCGAGTGCTGCCAGGCTGCGGTAGACCCACTCGTTGACCTGGGTGTTCTTGACGCCTGCGGTCTGCATAAGGGCGCCTACCTCGCGGATTGCTGCGAGCAGATCGGCTTTGGGACCCGCGAGCTCGACCTCGATGCCGTGGTAGGCGGCCACGCCGCGGTTCTCACTCACGTGGTCGATAAAGCCCTCGACGGTCTCAAGCTGCTGGGCGAGAGCTGCATCATCGTCAGCGTCCAGCGCGACGAGTGCGTTCGATACCGTGAGAGCGGGATGTCCGCAGGGGACAAAGCCTTCGATGACATCCATAGCTTCGGTAATGGTTGAGCCCAGACCTGCGAGGGCATTGACGAGTTGCTGCTTGGTATCCATAACGGTCCTTTCGACGGGCAATTTTGCTTGGCGAAAATATACGTGACGCGATCGGTAGCAAAAGTGCGAAGTGCGGCGCACATTAGGGTCTTCACAGCTCGTGCATAGAACAGCTGTCCGCTTTCAGAACGTGGTAAGATAGCTATCCACGAGCGGGGTTCACTCGCGTGTTCCTTGAAAAGTCGACGGTTATCGGGTGCTTGCAGCCCCGATGCCATCCAGACTTTCCCGACATTTGGGGGCGACTGGTTTCGACACGATAGCTCTGAGAGAGGAAGCAAGCCGAGGTCTCCTCGCCTCGTTAAATAGGGGTACCGTCAAATTGAATTGACAACAACTCTTCTTTTGAGCCTATGGCTCTCGCTGCTTAGTTTATAGCGGCGCGTCAACCCGGTGATTTCCCCGACACCGGCGCGACGTCATTTTAGGGGAATGCTCCTGCGCACGTAATCGGTATGGCGTAGGTTAAGACCGAACCGGTTGGGATGCCGCGAGCGTGTCGCTGCGCGCAAAGCGTCCGAGACTAAACCAACGACTGAGCTTGGAGATGCCAATCAGGGGGCTTTCGTGGACCGGAGTTCGATTCTCCGCGCCTCCACCATAAGTAGCAGGCAGGTAGATACTCATATCTACCTGCCTTTTTATTTCTTGTTCGTACCGCGGAGAATCGAACTCTATGCAGGGCGAGGGCGTAAAGAAAACGCGTGAGCGTTTTTAGCCCGCGGGCGAGGACGCCGGTAGGCGGCCGAAGCCGGTGCGGATTTGCGAAGCAAATACGCGGATTCTCCGCGCAAAGCCTCAACCCTATATAGATGCGATGATATCGAATCTCAGCCTGCCATGCGCCGCATCAACGGAACCCCAAACCCGCGGAGAATCGAACTCTGCGCAGGGCGCAGGCGTAAAGAAAACGCCGCAGCAACGCAGGGTGGGATGCGCTTTCCCGCCGACCGACCCGTCCTCCGCAACTCCAAAACCAATGCGCTCTCTATCCCAAAACTGGGTAGAAGAAGGCCAAAACGAAACAGCAGGAGGTCAATATGACTGCAGAAGATAAGGCAAAGAACGCCGGGAAGGTCGCGCTCGTCCTGGAGGGCGGTAGTTTTCGCGGGCAGTTTACCGCGGGCG
Source organism: uncultured Collinsella sp. (assembly GCA_902481965.1). Classification (GTDB taxonomy): domain Bacteria; phylum Actinomycetota; class Coriobacteriia; order Coriobacteriales; family Coriobacteriaceae; genus Collinsella. The sequence continues at coordinate 7,285 of CABSYH010000003.1, read as the reverse complement.
TGCTCGACGTTCTCATGGAGGCCGGCGTCGAGATTCCGGCGGTATATGGTGTATCGGCCGGCGCCCTCAACGGCGTGAACTACAAGTCGCACCAGATCGGCCGTGCCAACCGCATCAACCTGGCTTTCTGCAACGACAACCGTTTCATGGGCGTTGCATCGTTTGCGTCCACGGGTTCCATCGTGGGTTACGACTTTATCTTCAATGATGTCCAGGACCGCCTGGATCCCTTTGACAACGAGACGTTCGACGCGAGCCCCATCGAGATGTACGCCGTCGCGACGGACATGCTCTTCGGAACCGCCACGTACCTCCCGGTCAAAAGCGCCGTGCTCGATCTCGACGCGGTGCGCGCATCGACGTCGCTGCCGCTGGTGACGCCGCCGGTCGAGATTGACGGGCACAAATACGTCGACGGTGGCGTAGCCGATTCGGTCCCCATCGAGCACGTGCTGGAGGAGGCGGGCTTCGATCGCGCAGTCGTCATTGTCACGCAGGACCGCTCGTATGAGAAAAAGCCCTACGAGTTTATGCCCGCCGCACGAGCCCGCTATGCCGACTACCCCTATCTGCTCGAGGCTATCGAGACGCGCCACGACCGCTATAACATCCAGCGCATGCATCTGTGGAAGTATGAGCGCGAGGGCCGTGCGCTGGTCATTGCTCCGCAAAAGCCGGTCGAGGTCGGCCACGTTGAGCACGATCCGGCAAAGCTCCTCGACCTGTATATTCAGGGCCGCCAGGAGGCAAAGCGCCTACTGAGTGATATCGAGGCATTTGTCGAGCGCTAGCGTCGCGACGTCATGACCCATGGACGACATGTGCAGAAAGTCTGGTCAGAGCCAAAATACCTGTTGACTCGGGCGACGAGCGGGGTAATATGGACGGGTTACTTGCAGAGCCCCGTGAATCTCTGTAACAACACGTACTGTACATGGAGGAGTCTAAGTGATTTCGAAATCGACTCACTACGCCAAGCAGGGCGAGGTCCAGCGCAACTGGGTTCTCGTCGACGCCGATGGTGCTGTCCTGGGCCGTCTTGCCACCCAGATCGCAATGATCCTGCGCGGTAAGAACAAGCCCCAGTTCACGCCCAACAGCGACTGCGGCGACTTCGTTGTCGTCATCAACGCCGATAAGGTCCAGCTTACCGGTAACAAGGCCGACACGAAGACCTATTATCGCCACAGCGGCTACAACGGCGGCCTCAAGGCTGAGAGCTTCCGCCAGGCTATGGAGAAGCACCCGGAGAAGGTCATCGAGCGCGCCGTTCGCGGTATGCTGCCCAAGACCACCCTCGGCCGTGCCCAGATGACCAAGCTTAAGGTCTACGCTGGTGCCGAGCATCCGCACGCTGCCCAGAACCCCACGAAGATTGAGCTGGAGGCTTAAAGATGGCTGAGAACACCGTTGTCTACCAGGGTACCGGCCGTCGTAAGAACGCCGTCGCCCGCGTCCGTCTCGTCCCCGGCACCGGCAAGGTGACCATCAACAAGCGTGACGCCGAGCAGTATTTCGGCCGTCATCAGCTCGTTGAGAACGCCCTTGCTCCCTTCAAGGTGACCGACACCGCCGGTCAGTTCGACGTTATCGCTCTGTGCGATGGCGGCGGCATCTCCGGTCAGTCCGGCGCTCTGCGCCTGGGTATCGCTCGCGCTCTTCTGAACGCTGGCGACTACCGTGCTGACCTCAAGAAGGCCGGTTTCCTTACGCGCGATGCTCGCGTGGTCGAGCGCAAGAAGTACGGCCTCAAGAAGGCTCGCCGCGCTCCCCAGTTCTCCAAGCGCTAAGGTTTTATCTCCTTACGAGATACAATGTACAAGCGGGGCCTGCCGATTGCTCGGCGGGTCCCGCTTTTCTTTTTCGACTAGGGTGGGCGACTGCGTTTTGCCCACTTGGGAAGGAGCGATCCTATGCCCCAGAACATCTTCGGTACCGACGGCGTCCGTGGCGTCGCCAACGCCGACCTTTCGTGCGACCTCGCGTTTCGCCTTGGCCGTGCGGCGACCAAGTTCCTTGGTCCGGATATTTGCATCGGCCGCGACACGCGTCTTTCGGGCACCATGCTCGAGAGCGCTCTGACCGCCGGCATTATGGCCGAGGGCGGCCGCCCGCACTGCTGCGGCGTTATCCCTACGCCGGCCGTGGCGCTGCTTACCGTCCAAAACGAGCTCGACGGCGGCATCGTCATCTCCGCTTCGCACAATCCGCCGGAGTTCAACGGCATCAAGTTCTTTAGCCGCAAGGGCATGAAGCTTCCCGATGCTGTCGAGGAAGAGATCAGCGCCTGGGTCATGTCCGAGGAGGCCATGGCTGCCGATACGCTGCCGACCGGTGCCGGCGTGGGTCACATCATCAAGATGAAGGACGCTCGCAAGGCATATGTCGACCACGCTATCAGCACCCTCGACGGCCTTAAACTCGACGGCCTGGTCGTTGCCGTCGACTGCGGCCACGGTGCTTCCTGCCAGACCACGCCCGCCGCGCTGCAGCGCCTGGGCGCCACGGTCCATGCCATCAACACCGATTACTGCGGCACCGACATTAACGTCGAGTGCGGCTCCACTCACCTTGAGCCCCTGCGCGAGCTCGTGCTGCGCACCCACGCCGACATCGGTCTGGCCCACGACGGCGACGCCGATCGCGTGCTGTTCGTGGACAGCGAGGGTAACGAGATCGACGGCGACTACATCCTGGCCATCTGCGGCTCCGACCTGGCCGCTCGCGGCAAGCTTGCCAACTCCGAGATCGTCTCGACCGTTATGTGCAATCTGGGCTTCTCCATCGCCATGAAGGAGCAGGGCTTCGAGATGGTCCAGACCGCCGTGGGCGACCGCTATGTTCTTGAGCGTATGCTCGAGGACGGCGCCGTCATCGGCGGCGAGCAGTCCGGCCACATCATCTTCCTGGAGCACAACACTACCGGCGACGGTCTGGTGACGGCTTTGCAACTGCTGGCCGTGCTCAAGCGCACCGGCCGCACCCTTACTGACCTTGCCGGCATCATGAAGAAGTATCCGCAGGTGCTCGTTAACGTGCATTCGGACAACAAGGCCGGCCTGGACGATTGCCAGCCCATTTGGGACGCCGTCGCTGCCGCCGAGAAGGAGCTCAACGGTCGCGGCCGCATCTTGGTGCGCCCGAGCGGTACCGAGCCGCTGGTTCGCGTTATGGCCGAGGCGGAGACGCACGAGCTGACCCAGCGCGTTGTTGACGATATCGTCGAAGTTGTCAAGCGCGAACTTCCCTAATGGCCAAAAACGGGTGCCAAGTGGTAGACTGACAAGGTTATTTTGATTGATTGGTATGTCCGAGGGGGAGCATGTTCACTAAGGTCCTAAGGTCTTTTGGTATGCGTGGTCGAGTCCTTACGCTGGATGCTCCCATCTCAGGCGATGTCATTCCGCTTTCCGAGGTCAATGACCAGACGTTTGCCACCGGCCTTTTGGGTCAGGGCGTGGCGATTCAGCCTACCGGCACGCGCGTGATTGCGCCGGCAGACGCCAAGGTCGAGGCCATTTTTCCCACGGGACACGCCGTTGCGCTCAACACGGTCGATGGCCTGGACGTGCTCATCCACGTTGGCCTAGACACCGTTCAGCTCAAGGGCAAGCATTTTACTGTGCATGCGCAGGTGGGCGATGTTGTCCATAAGGGCGATGTACTCATCGAGTTCGATCGCGAGGCAATTGCTGCCGAGGGCTACGATGTGACGGTTCCCATCTTGGTGTGCAACTCCGTTGAGTTTTCGAGCATTAAGGGCTCCGTTGGAGAGCATGTCGAGGAGATGGACCAGCTTATTGTCGCTCGCGAGCGCTAGTTAGTGCTTTTGGATTTTAGCCTACAATTCAATCACGTTTAGGGAGGGCGCCCTTGAAAGAGGGCGCCCTCCGTGGCAAGATGGGAAATGTCCGAGGCTAAACAGCTTTGGGTCACCGTGGACGGGCAGGGGCCTCGACGCGGTTAGACACGAGACACATACATTACGCGACCTCGCCCTGGTGGCCGCACACGTTGGTTGCGGCCGACGCGGGCCGCGGGCAAGTGCTTGTAAGGGGAGCCTTGCCTCTCTTGTACGAGAAAGGACGCGTAATGAAGATCATTAAAGCTAAAGACTACGAGGATATGAGCCGCAAGGCCGCTAATATCATCTCGGCCCAGGTTATCCTCAAGCCCGATTGCGTGTTGGGTCTTGCCACCGGCTCCACCCCGATTGGCGCTTACAAACAGCTCGCTGCTTGGTACGAGAAGGGCGACATCGACTTCGCCGAGGTCAGCACCTATAACCTGGACGAGTATCGTGGTCTTTCGCACGACGATCCCCAGAGCTATCACTACTTTATGCGCGAGAACTTCTTCGATCACATCAATATCGATCTGAACAACACACACGTGCCCGATGGCTCCAACCCCGATGCCGCCGCTGCCTGCTCCGAGTACGACAAGATCGTCGCTGCCGCCGGTTACCCGGATCTGCAGCTGCTCGGCATCGGTAATAACGGCCACATCGGCTTCAACGAGCCCGATGACCACTTCTCCAAGGGTACACACTGCGTCGACCTCACCGAGAGCACCATTCAGGCCAACAGCCGCCTGTTCGACAGCATCGATGATGTGCCCCGTCAGGCTTACACCATGGGCACCCAGACCATCATGTATGCCCGCATGATCCTGGTTGTCGCCAACGGCGAGGCCAAGGCTCAGGCCGTGCACGATATGTGCTATGGTCCGGTTACGCCCAAGTGCCCGGCTTCGATCCTGCAGCTGCACACCAACTGCGTCGTCGTTGCTGACGAGGCCGCTCTCTCGCTCTGCGAGTAACGCGGCCAAGCGATCTTGCAGAGCTTTTCAAAAGGCCCTCGCTTTGCGGGGGCCTTTTTAGTGGGCGTGGGCCGTGGCGCATGCATGACGGAAACCTTGCCGCATGCTTGACTGGTGGGTTCTAAATCATTCGATTCATTCTATAGCAGATTCTATGCACAATTGCCACCATAGAGTCGCAGGCGGTAGCGAGGAGTAGGCGAGTTGCGCAACTCAAATAAAAATAGCCGACTGCGCTACACTGCAAATGGGATGGGACATGCTGGCAAGCGCATTGACCTGCGCAAAGACCTATTGGTCGGGGGATAAGTTACCATCGGGCCTCGCTGTACAAAAACTTGCCAAACACGTACCGGCAGACAACCAAAAAACTCTATGTCGCGCTATTCACGGGGTGGCTCATATGGTCCTGCAGTTACGGTGTCCATATGGTCGAGTTGAGGAGCAGGCATGGAAAACGATCTGGGCAATACGGACGATCTCGAGCTGATGCCGACGGGCGGCGGCTATATGGTGCGGCGCGATCGCTTGATGAACGAGCTCATCGTTAAAGGGCGCAAGGCGGGAATTGTTTTGCTTTACGCGCCCGACGGGTTTGGTAAGACGTCGGTGTTGCTGCAATATGTGCAGGAGGTTAAATCGGACCCCACGCGAGGGCCGGTTCGGATTATCGAGGCCGAGCGCGCGATTGGACGCGAGCTCTTTATGCAGCTCGAGGTTGTCGCCGATGAGCTTAAGGACAAACCTCATTCGCTCGTTGCGATCGACAACGTGCCCAATCTCGAGCAGCACGAAACCGAGGACCTCATCGATCGAATCCGCAGCTTACGTGCTACGGGGACGGGGGTCTTTATTGCCTGCCGCCCCTCAAACCGATTGCTTATCCACGGGCTGGGCGATTCTGTAAAAGTCAATGCGCAGATGCTCAAGGTGCACGCCTATGAGTATTCGTCATGGGCCACGGCGTTCTCAATCAGCACATCGCTCGATTTCTATCGGCTCACGCAAGGCGTACCCGAGCTGGTATCGGCCCTGCAGACGGGAATGTATGGACAGGGCGATGTTGCCGGGTTGCTCGAGAACGAAATCGTCAACGTGTACGGTGCGGCGCTGGCCGATCTTGCATCGTTCGAGAACAACCTGTTGTTTACCGTTGCCTGCTTGATGGTGCTGATGGGCGAGGGCCGCATCGCGGAGCTAGAGGCGTGCGGTGTGAGACTTTCGATGGTCGACCAGTCCATCTTTGTGCGCGATTATCCGATTTTTGGCGTAGATCCGTCTGATCGCACCTTTAGATGTTTGGGTGATAAGGACAATGCGCGTCTGAGGTTGCGAAAGCTTGTTGCCGAGATCCGTCCCGAACTAGTATCGCGGGCTGCTCGCATTTTGATTAAGGCAGGCCGATGCGATTTGGCCATGGACCTGGCTGATGCGTTCTTAGACCGTCGTGTGGTGTTGGAGCTAGCCGGGCAGTATGGGGCCGATCTTGCCCTGACCGGGCATGGAGGGGACATTTGCCGCGCGGCGTCGGCGATGATCAATGCGGAAAAGCAGGAGCAAGAGCCGGCACCCGCTGAGGCACTCGGCGTGTATCTGGCGGCTGTCAGCGTGTGCAATACAAAGCTGGCAAGGTATATGGCGTCCGTTATCGAACGTGCGGGCGATCAGTCGGCGCGCGAGGTCGATCCCGCTACCTGGAAAATAGCCCAAGCGCTCACCATCGCCTTTTACGGCGACAATGACCTGGGGCTTCCCGCCAACTCTGTTTTGCAAGAACAGACATCCTACGAGGTACTCGACATGCTGTCCGCGCATATCGAGATCAAGCGCCATCTAACCGAGCGAGCGGAAGACGGTAATGTTCTCGCGAAGCTCAAGGCGTGCAAAGTCTATGATTGCGAGCTCGACATCGCGGGGATTCTCATACAGGCCGACCATATGCTGGTGGAGCTGTTCGACGGCTCGTTTACTAAACCCGACGAACGCGATGACAAGATGGCGCAGATACTCGAGGCACTCGATATCCGCGGGCTTAAGGCGCCATCCATTTGGCTGCGTATGGTGCTGGCGGCGCGGCGCCTGCTCGCAGGCTTGCCCGTGACCGACGATGTGGCGTTTGGCGAGCTCGACCGCTTTGCGGTGCGTGTTCGCGACAATCAAATTCAGCTGTTTGGGCTATTGCTGGAGGGCTGGCAATCGCTAGCGGAGGGGCGGCCGGTCAACGCAAAGTTCCGTGCGGTTCAAGTGCTCAAGCTTGCCGACGAATCGATTACGTACATGCGCGAAAACGCTTTGCTGCTGGAGCGCGTGGCGTATCTGCGCAATACGTCGCTGGTATCGGTTCGCGAAGAGGCGGAGCTGCTCGATATTAGCAAGACGCAGGTCGGCGGCTCAGAAGCCTGGGTCGTGGCGCTGCACCTGTCTCTTATACACATCTCCGAGCCCACGAGACGTAGAGGAATCT
>CABSYH010000002.1:0-28952 GCA_902481965.1 uncultured Collinsella sp. | reverse complement strand
CGAGATTCCTCTACGTCTCGTGGGCTCGGAGATGTGTATAAGAGACAGATCCGCGCGGCACCGTGATTGGTTCTTTGCCCAAAACCTCGCCCAGCATCACCGATGTGGGCGCCGACGCATCGCGCGAGCATCTTCGCATTTGGCTTGAGGGTGAGCACTGGTACGCCCAGGGCCTTGGGTCGACCAACGGCACAGTGCTCGAATCGGGCGCGGGTGACGGCGATATTGTGATTGAGCCGCCGCGCGACCAACGCGAGCCTGGCAAGATCTATCCCCCAGTGGAAATCGAAAACAGCGACAGGCTCCATCTGGGTCTCTACACGACATTCCTTGTCATTGTGGACTAGCGCGGACGGCGATCGGAAGACGGTCGCCGTCCGTCTTTCGTCTTCTACCTTCTGCGTCGTAAACGACAATGCTCAGCGGTATACGTGGGCAGTGCGGCTATCATGGTACTTTGCCGATATCCGCACTGCTCGCGTATACGTGCGGCAACCCATGCCAGACAAAGGAACGCCATGGATACTACCGATAGCGCCTATGGCGACAAACTCATCCGTCTCGATACGTTCGATACCGCCGTGGCGGTCGACCCCAGCGCCGAGGACGACGCCAAACGTCGGTTTATGACGCTTATTCTCCAGACGGCCCACCGCAACAACGGCAACATCGGGCACGTGCTGCGCGCGACCAACACGAGCGGCGAGGTCTTTGCCGTCAAGCTGCTCAAGGACAACGCTATCCTTTCCGGCCAAGCCCCCGACCGCTCCGCCGAGCAATCGGCAGCGCACCTGGCCAGCACCGCCGCGCTGTTCGAGGAGTACCGTCATCTGTGTACCGTCTCGCACCTGCGCGGATTTCCGCGCGTCTATGGCTACGGATCGTGCGAGGATGACCCTCTCATCCTCATGGAGTGGGTCGAGGGCACCTCGCTCAAGCAGGCGCTGCCCCTGCTTCCGCACGACGCCTCGGGCGGGCTGACCACCCAGATGGTCGCCGCCGTCGGAAACGCCGTGCTTCGTGCGCTCTTGATGACCCAAGGCCTCGTGAATCCGGTCATCCATCGCGACCTGTCGCCTGCCAATATCATGTTCCGCACCACCAGCCGAACGCTCGAGCAGCAGATTGCTGATTGTTCCTTTGACCCCTGCCTCATCGACATGGGCTCCGCGACCATGGCTCTCGGCGACGACACGATCACCCGGCGCGCCGACATCTGGCGTTTTGCCACGCCCGCATACGCCGCGCCCGAGATGCTCACGCAGGATATCGAAGGCATCGCGGCCCTTCGCCGTTCGCCGGCAATCGACGTCTATGCGCTTTCGAGCATTCTGTACCAGCTCTACAGCGGTCGCAAACCGTTTGACTTTGAGTCGACGGACGCCGCTGCAACCGGCTCGTTCTATCTCGTAAAGACCAAGACCAAGCCGGCACCGCTCGAGCCGCGCTGCGAGGGCGATGAGGCGCTCGTCCAGATCATCATGAAGGGTCTCTCAGTCGAGCAGTGCGATCGTCCCACCGAGCAGCAGATGCTCGAGGTGCTCTCGGCATACCTCACCGACGCCGAATCCGAAGGCCGCGAAGGTGCAGGAGACGAGGCCGCAATTGATATCGATTCTGGCACGCACCTTAAGGTCGACGTCGCCGGCGAGCGCGCACGAGAGATCCTGAATCAGGCCCGCCACGATGCCATGACCCGCCGCCGCTTTATTATCGGCGGCGCTATCGCAGCCGTTGCGGGGCTCAGCGTTATCGGGGCGGCAACCCATGGCTTTGGCATCCCCGACTACCTCGACGGCATCCGCGGTTCACTTGACGACTACACCTGGGATCAGCTGCAGGAGATTTCGCTCAAGATTAAGGCCGCCGAGACCCGTAGCGAGGCACGCGAGATTGCCAAGCGCTATCACCTGCTCGATGCCGATGGGCATATCCCCTATCCGTGTACCAAGCGCGTGAAACTCACCAACGGGCTGGAGGTCGGCGCGCAGCTTGTGGGCATCCGTCACGATGAGCTTCTGGACGGGACGGGCAAGGCCGGACTGACGTTTATGTTCGACGCGGGTATTGCCGAGCGCAACGCTGCGGCTGAACCGCCGAGCGCCGGCTGGGCAGTTTGCGAGCTGCGGGAATGGCTCGACGGCGACGGCCTTAAGCTGCTGCCCAACAAGTTGCGCGCGCTCATCAAATCTGTCAAAAAGGTCTCGAATAACGCTGGCGCCGCCAACAGTGCATCGTGTCTGAGCGAGTTGCCCGCAACCCTTTGGCTGCCCGCCATGGTCGAGCTGTGCGGTACGCAACCGCCCGATTCGTTTGCCAAGGACTATCACTACCTGGCAGAAATCTACAACGGCGAGGGCAAGGAGTATCAGCTCTTCCGCGAGCTCAAGGTGAGCCCGTATTCCACGAACGAGACGATGGTCCGCCAGTGGAAGGGCAAGGACACCTGCTGGTGGGAGCGCACGGTGAGCCCCGACTCATCGGAGAGCGAAGGCACGCTCTATATGAACCGCGTGGGACACGACGGCGACGTCTTTACGTACGCAACGCCTGCGGAAAAGCCAAACAAGCTAACCTGTGTGATCCCCGGGTTCTGTATCTAGGCGGCGAGCGTCTTGCCGCAACGGGACCCCTCCCCGGCAATTGTCTCGATCTGTAACAGTTAGAGGTCATTTTCCCTGCTAGATGTTACAGATTGAGATGATTGGTTGGGACGGTCCATCGGCCAACCATCCATCCTCATCTGTAACGAAATGTCATACATTTCTTTCTGTACTGGACACCCCCAGGGGGTATGGGTGTATAGTATCAGCAGGTTAACAATTCCAACACCAAATTACAGAAAGGAGAAGCCATGGCTCAAGATAAGTTTGACGTGGGCGGCATGACATGTGCCGCCTGCCAGGCGCACGTGGACCGTGCCGTGAGCAAGCTCGACGGCGTCCAAAGCGTCGCGGTCAACCTGCTCGCCGGCTCCATGCTGGTGGACTACGACCCCGCGCAGGTCTCCCCCGACGATATCTGCACCGCTGTCGACCGCGCGGGCTACTCGGCCTCGCCCATCAGCACGGGCACCGACGCTGTCCAAAGCGGAAGTGCGCAAGCCAGGTCCGGCGCCGCCCATATGGAGTCACCGACCAAAAAGTTGGAGGCCGCCGCCTCTGCCATGCGCACCCGCCTCATCGTCTCGATCGTATTCCTCATCCCACTGTTCTACATAGGCATGGGGCACATGCTCGGCTGGCCGCTGCCCGGCATCTTCACCGACCACACCCACAGCATGACGCTCGCGCTCACCGAGCTCGTCCTGCTCATTCCCATCGTCTACGTCAACGACGCGTACTTTATCAACGGGTTTAAATCACTCGCGCACGGCGCGCCTACCATGGACGCCCTTATTGCCGTGGGCGCCACCGCCTCCATCGCCTGGTCGCTCTACGCCATGTTCATCATGGCCGACCAGCTAGCCGCAGGTCAGGTGCACGAGGCCATGATGACGAGCATGGACAACCTGTATTTTGAGAGCGCTGGCACCATCCTGTCGCTCGTCACCGTGGGCAAATACCTCGAGACGCGCAGCAAGTCCAAGACCGGCGGCGCTATCGAGGCGCTCATCGACTTGGCACCCAAGACCGCGACCGTCGTGGCAGAGGACGATACCGAGGCCACCGTCGACGTCGATGCCATTCTGCCCGGCCAGGTGCTGCGCGTGCGTCCCGGCGAGTCCATCCCCGTTGACGGCGTGGTGCTCGAGGGCAGCTCGGCCGTGGACGAAAGTGCGCTGACCGGCGAGTCCATCCCCGTGGAAAAGACCGCCGGCGACACTGTCAACGCGGCCACGGTCAACCGCACGGGCTCGTTTACCTTCCGCGCCACGCGTGTGGGCGCCGACACGTCGCTCGCCAAGATTATCCAGCTCGTCGAGGACGCCAATGCCACCAAGGCGCCCATTGCTCGACTGGCCGACAAGGTCGCCGGGGTGTTCGTACCCGTGGTGTTCGTGATCTCGGCCGTGACCTTTGTGGTGTGGATGGCACTGACCGGCAGCGTGAACGAAGCACTCACTTCCGCCGTCGCCGTACTGGTGATCAGTTGTCCGTGCGCGCTCGGCCTGGCCACGCCCGTCGCCATTATGGTGGGCACCGGCAAGGGCGCCGAGATGGGCATTCTGTTCAAGAGTGCCGAGGCGCTGGAGAACCTGCGCAGCGTGGGCACCGTGGTGCTCGATAAGACGGGTACGGTCACCCGCGGCAAGCCTGCCGTGACCGATATCGCGGTAGCCACGCGCGCCGACGGCTCGCCCGCCATGAGCGAAAAGGCGCTGCTCAAGCTGGCCGCCGCGCTGGAGCGCTCAAGTGAGCACCCGCTGGCCGAGGCGATTATGGCCGAGTGCGAGGCGCGCGGAATTGTCGCGCGCATGGTCGAGGACTTTGCCGCCGTGCCCGGTCGTGGGGTTACGGCGCGCGAGGGGCAAAACGCCATCGCAGCCGGCAACATACGTCTGATGGACGAGCTGGGCGCGAAGGTGCCCGCCGGCCTTGCCGAACAGTTCGCCGCCGAGGGCAAAACACCGCTGTTCTTTGCCAAGAACGGCGAGCTTGTCGGTACCATCGCCGTGGCTGACGAGGTCAAAGAGACGAGCGCCGAGGCCATCGCCGCGCTCCGCAAGCTCGGCGTCGACGTGCGCATGCTCACCGGCGACAACCGTGTGACGGCCGAAGCAATCGCCCGCCGCGTGGGACTGAACAGCAAGCAGGTCATTGCCGACGTCCTCCCCGCCGACAAGGAGCGCCACGTCCGCGAACTGCAGGATGCGGGCAGCAAGGTCGCCATGGTGGGCGACGGCATCAACGACTCCCCCGCCCTGGCGCGCGCCGACGTGGGTCTTGCGATCGGCACCGGTGCCGACATCGCCAAGGAAGGAGCAGATGTGGTGCTCATGCGCAGCGACCTCATGGATGTCGCCCGCGCCATCGAGCTTTCGCGCGCCACGATTCGCAACATCAAGCAGGACCTGTTCTGGGCGCTGTTCTACAACGGCATCGGCATTCCGCTCGCCGCGGGCGTGTTCTTCCCGCTCACGGGATGGCAACTCTCGCCGATGTTTGGCGCCGCGGCCATGAGCCTGTCGAGTGTCTGCGTCGTAAGCAACGCTCTGCGCCTAAAATCCTTTAAGCCTAAAGTGGCAAAATAGGCTCACCACCAAGTCCATTTAGAACGGGTTTTCCAGATGCCCGAGATTGACCTGAAAGAGGAGCGACGCGTACTTTGATACGCGAGCGACGGCTTGAAGGTCAAGGTCGGGTGTCTGGGAAAGCCGACACAACAGAGAGGAATATCCATGCGTTTCACAATTAAGACTTCCGGCCTTATGTGCGGCCACTGCGACGCCACCGTCGAGACGGCGCTGCTCAACGTTGCCGGCGTGACCGATGCCGACGCCGATCACGAGACCCAGACTGTCCAGGTGGAGTGCGCCGACACCGTGACCGTCGAGCAGCTCGCCGCCGCCGTCGAGGCCGCGGGCGAGAAATTCCACGCCCTATCCGTGACCGCCGCGTAGCAGACGCCGCCTACTCCATCCTCAGAAGTTGCGGTGAAATACGGACTGTTGTGCCGCCCTAGGCCTTTAAACGGTCCGTATTTCACCGCAATTGACGGGGACATCCGGAAGATCGACCAGAAACGAGGACCCGCCATGATGGCAGACCACAAATCGGTGACCCGCATGCTCAAGACGGCACGCGGTCAGATCGACGGCATCTTGCGGATGGTCGATGAGGACCGCTACTGCGTCGATATTTCCACGCAGCTCATGGCCACGCAGGCGCTCCTCGCGCGCATTAACGCCGACGTGTTGAAGGCACACATCGAGGGCTGCGTCGCCTCGGCCATCGAATCGGGCGACGAGGAGCTCAAAGCCGCCAAGCTCGCCGAGATCGAACGCGTCGTCGACAAGCTCTCCAAGTAATTGGGGCATTGGGGACAGACTTCTTTGCACCGTCTTGGTATTCCGAGGACAGGTATGTTTGCACCACATTGGTGCAAACATACCTGTCCCCCTTGCTCTAAATCGGGTATAAAGGCGTGCAGCATATCGAACGAAAGGCAATTTGCATGAATGACTTTATGAAGGGCCGCAATGGCGCCGATGAACTCACCATCGTGATGGGTTTTGCCGGCATCGTCATCGCGATGATCGGATCGATAGCCCGCATCCAGTGGCTCAGCTGGATTGCCATCGCCGTCATCGTGATTGGCGTGCTGCGCGGCCTGTCCAAAAATATCGATGCACGTCGCAAGGAGAACGAGGCCTTTGTAGCCGCGACCGCCAATGTTCCCGGCTTGGGCAAGTTCGTCGCCAGCTTGGGCGGCGGCGCTGCAGCGGCCAGCACCTCACGCGCAGCCGGCACCAGTAAGGAAGACTTTGAGCGTGCCAAGCGCACGGCCAAGAAGATGTGGAAGGGGCGCAAGACCACGGCATACCTCAAGTGCCCCAACTGCGGCCAGATGCTCTCCGTCCCCAAGGGCAAGGGCAAGATCCGCGTCACCTGCCCCAAGTGCCACGCCAAGATGGAAACCCGCTCCTAGCGCCCGCACGCGGGACAAATTAATCAGGTTTGTTTGTCCCAAATCTTAAGTATTTGTTCGATAAAAAAGCCGAGGCCTCGTGTTGAGACCTCGGCTTTTTGTATGCGGCAACGGAGCTGTCCCTTTGTCTCGTCTACGCCACGCCGTCGCGGGCGAGCTGCTCGGCCAGCGCCTCGGCCGGCATTGCCATAATCGTGTCGAGTTCGGCGTCCACCTCGGGAATACGCTTCACCTTGAGTTTGCGCACCAGATCACCACGGCACATCACGTGCATCGGCTCACGCAGTGCGCACAGGTCATCGAGCGGATTCTTGCGCGTCACCAGGATATCGGCGGCCTTGCCGCACTCGATTGTGCCGGTCTCGCCGCCCAGCCCCAGCAGCTCGGCGTTGACTTGCGTAGCCGTATGCAGTGCGAAGGCGTTGCTCACGCCGACATACTTGGCAAAATAGGCCACCTCACGCCACATGTCGTACTGCGTCACGAACGGGCAGCTCGAGTCCGTGCCCAGACCCACCTTAACGCCAGCTTCCAGTGCAGCACGAGCGCTCTCGATAATACCCGAGCACACGATATCGCCGTTCTTCTTTTGCGTATCGGTCGAATGGGTCTTTTTCGGGTCGAGCAATACAAACGGCAGCGCCGGGCTGATAGTGCAGGTAACACTGGGCGCACGCCCCTCGAGTTGCGTGCCCGCGGCGCCGCGGTACAGCTCCAGAATCTCGGGCGTCAACGGAGCGCCGTGCTCAATCGTGTCAACGCCGGCCTCAAGCGCGGCCTTCACGCCCTCGGTACTCTCGACATGGGCCATAACCGGCAGGCTCACCTCGTGCGCAGCCTTGCACGCCGCCGCGGCAACCTCGACCGGCATGCGCAGCACGCCCGGCTCGCCCACCTCGGTGGCGTCGAACACGCCGCCCGTTACGAACAGCTTAATGACGTCGGCACCGCGCGCATACAGGTCGCGCACCTGTTCGGCTGCCTCGGCGGGACTGTTTGCCACCTGGGCGAACAAGCCCGCACCATGGCCGCCCGGAACCGTGACGCCCGTTCCCGGCGCCACCAGGCGAGGACCTTGATACTTGCCGGCGTCGATGGCATTACGAACGGCGATGTCGGCAAACAGTGGGTCGCCCGCGCCGCGCACCGTGGTCACGCCGCTTGCCAGCTGCTGTTGGGCGCTGCCTTTGAGGATGTGGCGGACGATGGCGCGCCCCACGGGATTATCGAGCTTCTTCATCAGCGCGCCCGCATCGCCCGCCGAAACCGGCTTGCCCGAACCGCACAGATGCACATGCATATTGATGAGACCGGGCATGAGATACGCACCCGCCAGGTCGATAACCTCGGCACCCGCAGGCGCCTGCGCCACAGCACTCGGCCCCATCCACGTGATGACACCGCGCTCAACGGCCACGGCCATGTCGGGCTGCGGCTCCATATGCTCCGAACCATCCAGAATGGTCGCATTGATAAACAACGTGGAACGATCGGCAGACGCCATATCGAGCTCCTCCCTCACGATTAACATGAACATTTGTCCATTATCACCTAGTCCCGCTGGATTGCTGCAGACGCATCGGTTAACGGAGGGAAGAGGGGATGTGGGGGACGGAATACGTTGCAGTCCCACCCCAGCGACACCAGGGAAATGTCTCGATCTGTAACAGGTACAGGGTTATTGGGCCCCTTGCTGTTACAGATCGAGACATTCGGTCGACATTTCACCGGTTTGTCTCGATCTGTAACAATTACGAACTCAAACAACTTCTAAACGTTACAGATCGAGACAAAACCTCTTAGCGCCCATACCACTGACGTCTCCACTCCTCAGCCAAATCGGGCCGTCGCGGAATACCCGCCAGCCTCATCTTTTCAACCAACTTCCCCGGGTTCTTGAGTTCATCAAACGTGAACCGAAGCACCCTGTGCCCGAGCATTGTCAGATGAGATTCACGCTGACGCTCTGCCACGAACGGGTCGACCGACTCCCGACCCTCGCCGTTCTGCAAGGCATACTTCCCCTTTCCGTCGAGCTCGCCGATGACACATGTCCCGTCCTCGAGCCTCCAGAAATAATCGACCCGAAACACCTGGCTCGAATCGAGCGGATCGCGAAACTCCACCTGCAACTCCGGAACCGGAAAGCCGTATGCAATAAAGAACGCTCGAAACCGAGACTCGCCACCGTTTTCGGACATCCCGTCCGCATACGACGCAATCACCTGTGCCCTGCGATACCCTCGCCTGCCCTCGCAATCGGCGCGGAGGCGCTCGCACAAATCCCCACGTGAAACGCCTTTCGCCCGCAGTGTAGAATCGGCAATCGCCAACCCGTAGGAGAACGGCGCACGCAGCAAGCAATCCTCCACCGTGCGCCAAAATGACGTCACCTGCACGCCATCAACACGCTCGAGCGCGCCCGCCATCTGCGGACGCAACAACCTGCACCCGCTGTTCAACGTCATCGAACAGCCCGTCTTAACAAGAAAACGCGGCCCGAGCAGATCATTCGGCACCTCCAAACCCCACAAAAGCGCCGCGTCATAGCCCCAAAACGCCCAATCGGGATGAAATTCCGCAAGCCCTTTGATAGTCCTCAGCGCTCGCTCCGCCGGCGTCAATGCATCCCAATCATGCTGAAAACAGAACAGGTACGGCTCGGGCTCCGCGATATCGTCGGTTCCAACATGGCGTCGCAGCCACATGAGCTCGGTATTGTCATGCGTTGCGAGCAGCGCACCTTGCTTGGCCGTCTCCGTGAGCCGCGCGAGCATCCTATTCCGCGCCAACGTGTTGCGAGTCGCATGTTTGTGTTTGAGAACGGTATTAGACACTTTCATCACCACCACGTCGGACAAATGGTCCATCGTCACTGTTGCCTCCGCTGACAAATGTCTTGATCTGTAACAGAAAGACAGTCTTTGAACCTCTAGTTGTTACAGAACAAGATCTTTCGGCACCGCGTCCAGCCTTTGTCTCGATCTGTAACAGGTAGAACGATTTTTGGTCCTTTCCCGTTACAGATTGAGATCTTTCGGCAGCCGCCAACCTTCCGTCTCAATCTGTAACAGTTACGGGCCCAAACAGCCGCCAAACGTTACAGATTGAGACAAAGTCAGGGCAGCAGGGCGACACCAGTCACATCCCCTACTCCCACTCCTGCTCGTAGATGTTGAGGGACTTTACGTAGCGCCCCTGGGCGCCCATGATGTCGCGGACCAGCCTCAGAAAGAAGCTGATACGCGAGGTGTCGAAGCCATCTTCCAGGTCTTCCGGATGGACGGCGCCAGGCCCGTCGATCGCCGTATCGCTCAGGCGCGCTATGTCGTAGAGGTAGAGCTGCCCCGCCGTCAGCCAGACATCGTCGACGCAGGCGAGGCGCACCGCAATCGCACCGTCGTTCCAATGCTCCTTTTGCACGATATGCGGGTCGTAGACATCAAAGCGAAGGTCGGTGCGCGTATCCTTCAGCGCAATCATGCCGTTCACAGGATCCTTGTCCAAAATGCCAAAGCGCGAGAAATACTGTGTGTCGCGCACCTGCTCGAGCCGCTTGAGCGAGGCAGGCGAAAGCGATGCCGGCGGCTCATCAACATACAGCTCGAGCAGCGTCTTGCCATGGCGATAGGGGCGCTCAAAGAGCAGCCAATCGGTAAATGCCATGTTGTAGGCCATGATTTCGTTTTGCGAAGGCTCGGTGCAATAGCTGAGCCATGGGTCGACAATGATCTCGAACTGTTCGCGCGCCGGCTCCAAAAACTGGAACTTCCGCAGCATCCAAAAATGGGCCATGTCGGCAATATCGTTGCCGACGGCTCCGGCTAGCTGCGCTCGGTCTAAAGCGTGGTCAGTCATGGCATTCTCCTCAAACTGATGGACCTCAATTTGAGCTTACGAGGAGGGTGGGCAGCCACGACCAGCGCGGGCAAAATAGGCCTCCGGCTGCAAACCAGATGCTGACCAAACACTTGACGGGACACTTGACCGAAAATGCGCACCGCAACAAAACCGCAGGTAAACATAGACGGCCAACCCGCTCTTTTGAGCCAGATGCCCGTAGCCACCACAGAAACAACAGGTGACCACAGCCCAAGAAGTCGACAAATGAACACCCGTACGTCGGCAAACGAACAAATCGGTCGCAAACCCGCGAGGAGTGTCCCCGAATGCCGGCACATAAGGAACGTCCCCAAGTACCGGCGGCTGGGGACGTTCCTTTTGGGCCGGCCGTTGGGGACAGCCCTTGACGATTCAGCTGTGGACAGCCGCCTTACAGCTCCAGCGCCTCGGCGACCTCGGCAGCGCAGGCCAGGGCATCGGCCATGGCGCTCACCACGAGCGAGCTGCCATTGCGAGCATCACCCGCCACATACACCGGCGCGGCATCCGCGGCGACGCCGTCGACACGCGCCGCAAGATGCGAGCCCTCGGCAGCCATCACCGGCAGCGGACGACCAGCGGTGGCAACAGGCACGCCAACGGCGTCGAACACGCCATGCTCGGGACCCGTAAAGCCGCAGGCGATGAGCACCAGCTGGGCCGGCACCTCGTGCTCGGAGTCCGCGATACGCTCGGGCTTGCCAGCCGACCAATCCAGATTGACCACGCGCAGGCCCGCGGCCGCGCCCTTCTTGTCCAGCAGCACCTCGAGCGTATCCACGCCCCAGGCACGTATCTCGCCGCCCATGGCAGCGATGGCCTCCTGCTGGCCGTAATCGGTCTTCTTCACGTTGGGCCACTGCGGCCAGGGGTTGCTCGCCGCGCGCGCATCAGGCGCCGCCGGCAAGAACTCAAACTGGCGCACGCTGCGCGCACCCTGACGTACCGCGGTACCCACGCAGTCGTTGCCGGTATCGCCGCCGCCGATGACCACGACGTCCAGGCCGCGTGCATCGACGACAGACTCGCCGCCATCGAGCACCGAGACGGTCGAAGCCGTCAGGTAGTCCACGGCATACACCACGCCCGGGGCATCCACATTCGTAGCCGAAAGGCCGCGAGGTGCACGAGCGCCGGCAGCCACCACGACGGCGTCAAAGCCATTGAGCTTGGCTGCTACCGCAGGGTCCGTCACGTCAGCACCCAGCTCAAACACAATGCCCAGCTCGCGCATGAGCGCCACGCGGCGCTCGACCACGGACTTCTCGAGCTTCATGTTGGGAATGCCGTACATGAGCAGGCCGCCCGGACGGTCGTCGCGCTCAAACACCGTCACGCGGGCGCCACGACGCGCAAGCTCCCATGCTGCCACCAGACCAGCAGGACCGGAGCCCACCACGGCAACCGTGGGTGCGCCCTCCCCCGCCGGCTCAAAGCGGCGCGGGCCGCCGTTGGCCCATTCGTGGTCGCTGATCGCGCGCTCGTTATCGTGAATCGTCGTGGGCTGGCCGTCGACCGAACCCAGGTTGCACGCGGCCTCGCACAGCGCCGGGCACACGCGACTCGTGAACTCAGGCATGGGCGAGGTGAGCGACAGGCGCTCGGCTGCTTCGTCCCAGCGGCCGCGGTACACCAGCTCATTCCACTCGGGAATCAGGTTGTGCAGCGGACAGCCACTCGGACGCGCCTTACCAAAGCTCGCGCCCATCTGACAAAACGCCACGCCGCACATCATGCAGCGGCTCGCCTGGGCACGGCGCGCATCGTCGTCGAGCTCCACGTACAGCGGATCAAAATCATGGCTGCGCTCCTCCACGGGGCGAAGCTCGTGGGTCACGCGATCGATATCAAGAAAAGCACCGGGCTTACCCATGGCACTTACGCCTCCTTCTTGGTCGAAGCAAAAGGGCTGGCAGCCACGGGCAGAGCACCCGCAGCACCGCCCGCGACATCAAAGCGAGCGACATCCGCGGCGCTCGCGCGACCGGTCACGATGTCAAACGCCAGCTCCTCAGCCTGCGCATGCGTCTTGCCCACGGCCTCGGCCGCAGCGACAATCGCCAGCACGCGTTCGTACTCGGTCGGAATGACCTTCACAAAGTGCTTGCTCATCGTCTCAAAACTGTAGAGCAGCTTAATACCGCGCGGGCTCTGCGTCGCGTCCACGTGCTCCTGGATGAGTTCGCGAATCTGCGCCAGCTCGCCGGCCGTCGGGGCCTTGAGCTCAACGCTCTCGTGGTTCACGCGGGCATCGAGCGTGCCGTACTGGTCAAAGACATAGGCCACGCCACCCGTCATGCCGGCGGCGAAGTTCTGCCCGACCTCGCCCAGGATGAGCGCCAGACCGCCCGTCATGTACTCGCAGCCATGGTTGCCGCAGCCCTCGACCACCACGGTGGCACCGGAGTTGCGCACGGCAAAACGCTGGCCGGCAAGACCGTTAATGAAGCCGCGGCCGCTCGTGGCGCCAAAGAACGCAACGTTGCCCACGATGATGTTCTCGTCGAACTTGTAGGTCGCATGCGGGTTGGGGCGCACCGACACCTCACCGCCCGAAAGGCCCTTGCCAAAGTAATCGTTGGCGTCGCCGCACACGTTGAGCGTAATGCCGCGCGGCAGGAAGGCGCCAAAGCTCTGACCGGCCGAACCATCGCAATCGACGGTGATGGAGCCGGCGGGCAGGCCCTCGGGATGTGCCTTGGTCACCGCATTGCCCAGGATGGTGCCCACGCAACGGTTAACGTTGGCGATGTCGGCATGGAAGCGAATCGGGCGCAGGTGCGCACGGGCATCGGCCGTATAGGGCACAAACAACGTGGAGTCGAGCGTCTTGTCGAGCTCGCTGTCCGCTGCCATCTGCGGCAGGAAGTGGCGACCGTCGGCACCCGGGATATGGGCACCGAACTCGCAGGTCGCGCTCGCCAGCACGGGCGACAGATCGAGCAGGTTGGCCTTGCGGTTGCCCGGCACCTCGATCTGGCGCAGGCACTCGGGATGGCCGACCATCTCGTCGACGGTGCGGAAGCCCAGGCTCGCCATGACCTCGCGCAGCTGCTCGGCAACAAAGAGCATAAAGTGCTCAACGTGCTCGGGCTTACCGCGGAAGCCGTGACGCAGACGGCAGTTTTGCGTCGCGATGCCGGCCGGGCAGGTATCCTGCTGGCAGTCGCGCTGCATGAGGCAGCCCATGGAGATGAGCGGCATGGTTGCAAAGCCAAACTCCTCGGCGCCCAGCAAGCAGGCGACGGCAACATCGGTGCCGTCCATGAGCTTGCCGTCGGCCTCGAGCACCACGCGGGAGCGCAGGCCGTTTTGCAGCAACGTCTGCTGGGCCTCGGCAAGGCCGAGCTCCAACGGCAGACCGGCATGCCAAATGGAATCGCGCGCCGCGGCACCCGAGCCGCCGTTATGGCCGCTGATCAAAATCTTGTCGGCGGCACCCTTGGCCACGCCGGTAGCAATGGTGCCGACGCCGGCCTCGCTGACCAGCTTGACCGACACGCGCGCACCGGGGTTGGCGTTCTTAAGATCGAAGATAAGCTCCGCCAGGTCCTCGATGGAGTAGATGTCGTGGTGCGGCGGAGGCGAGATCAGGCCGATGCCAGGCGTGGACTGACGGACCTCGGCGATCCAGGGGTAGACCTTCTTGCCGGGCAGGTGGCCACCCTCGCCGGGCTTGGCACCCTGGGCCATCTTGATCTGAATCTCAAAGGCGCTGCAAAGATAGCGGCTCGTCACGCCAAAGCGCGCACTTGCCACCTGCTTGATCGCTGAGTTCTTGGAGTCGCCGTTGGCCAGCGGGGTCTCGCGACGCGGATCCTCGCCGCCCTCGCCCGAGTTGGAACGGCCATGCAGGCGGTTCATGGCGATGGCCATGCACTCGTGTGCCTCTTTGCTGATGGAACCGTACGACATGGCGCCGGTGTTAAAGCGGCGGACGATGTTGAGCGCGGGCTCCACCTCGTCGAGCGAAACCGGCGTGCGGCCGCTGGCAATAAAGTCAAGCAAGTCGCGCAGGCGCACGGCACGGCCCGTGCGGTGCAGGCGAGCGCTGTACTCTTTAAAGGTGTCGTAGCTGTCCTCGCGGCAGGCGGTCTGCAGCAGATAGACGGTCTGCGGATCGATAAGGTGATCCTCGCCGCCGAGCGGGCGCCACTTGGTCAGACCCAACGTGGGCAGCTGATCGGGAGCCGGGCTCTTAAGGATAGCGAGCGCGGCGTCGTAGCGCTCATTCTGCTCGCGCTCGACATCCTCGACGCCCATACCGCCCACACGGCTCACCGTACCGGCGAAGTACGCGTTGACGAACTCCGGCGTAAAGCCCACGGCCTCGAAGATCTGCGCCGAATGGTAGCTCTGCACCGTGGAGATGCCCATCTTGGACATGATGGAGACGATGCCCGCCGTCGCGGCCTTGTTGTAGTTGGCGATGCCCTGCTCGGCCGTCACATCCAAATCGCCGCGTGCCGCCAGATCGCGGATGCACGCATGTGCGTTGTACGGATAGATACCGCTCGCGGAGTAGCCCACCAGCGCCGCAAAGTCATGCGGGGACACGGCGTCGCCGCACTCCACCACGATGTCGGCAAAGGTACGCACGCCGGCGCGGATCAGGTGGTTGTGCACGCAGCCCACGGCGAGCAGCGACGGCACGGGCACCTCGCCCGCTTCGGCACGATCGCTCAGCACCACGATGTTCACGCCGTCGCGGACCGCAGCCTCGACGTCCTCGGCAAGCTGCTTGAGCGTAGCCTGCAGCGCGCCCTCGCCGGCATCGCGGCGGTAGACGGCACGGAAGCGACGGGTCTTAAAGCCCACGCGGTCGATGGCGCAGATGCGGTCGAGCTCCTCCTCGTTGAGCAACGGGCGCTCCAAGCGCACCAGCTGGCAGGCCGTGCGGGAGTCCTCGAGCAGGTTGCCGTGGTTGCCCAGGTAGAGCGTGGTCGAGGTGACCATGTGCTCGCGCAGGGCATCGATCGGCGGATTCGTGACCTGGGCGAACAGCTGATAGAAGTAATCGAAGAACGAACGCGTCTTCTTGGACAGGCAGGCCAGCGGCGCGTCGATGCCCATCGAGGCGAGCGGTGCCTTGCCCTGCTGGGCCATGGGACGCACGACCTCGTCGACGTCATCCCAGTGGTAGCCGAGCTTGGCCATGCGCACGGCGGCGGGCACCTCGGCGTCCTCGGCGGGCGTTGCCGCAACGGGCTCATCAAGTGCGTCAACGGTCAGTGTCTCCTCGGCAATCCAGTCGCGGTAGGGCTTTTCCTTGGCGTAACGGGCGCGCAACTCGTCGTTGTAGATGACGCGCCCGCGGGCAAAGTCAACCTCGAGCATCTGGCCCGGCCCCAGACAGCCGCTCGTCAGGATGTTCTCGGGGCTCACCTCGATGGTGCCCACCTCGCTTGCCAGCATAAAGCGGCCGTCGCGCGTCACGTAGTAACGAGCGGGGCGCAGGCCGTTACGGTCGAGGGCGGCGCCCAGCGTGCGACCGTCGGTAAAGGCGATGGCCGCCGGGCCATCCCACGGCTCCATGAGCATGGACTGGTAGGCGTCGTAGGCGCGGCGCTCCTCGCTCAGACTGTCGTTGTGGTCCCACGGCTCGGGCAGCAGCATGGATGCGGCACGCGTAAGCGGGCGACCGTTCATAACCAGGAACTCGAGCACGTTGTCCAGAATCGCGGAGTCGGAACCCTCGCGGTTGATGATGGGCATCACACGCTCAAGATCGTGCTGCAGCACGGGGCTGTACAGATTGGGCTCGCGGGCGCGAATCCAGTTGACGTTGCCCTTGAGGGTGTTGATCTCGCCGTTGTGGATGATAAAGCGGTTGGGGTGCGCGCGCTCCCAACTGGGCGTGGTGTTGGTGGAATAGCGCGAGTGAACGAGCGCCACGGCCGTCTTGACGGCGGCGTCGTTGAGGTCGATGAAGAAGCGGCGCATCTGCGTGGCGACCAGCATGCCCTTGTACACGATGGTACGCGAGCTCATGGAGCACACATAGAAGATCTTGTCGCGCAGGGCAAACTCGGCGTCGGCCTTTTTTTCGATGGTGCGGCGGCACACGTACAGGCGACGCTCGAAGGCATCGCCGGCGGGCGTGTCGTCCGGACGGCCCAGGAAGGCCTGCAGGATAGTGGGCATGCAGGCGCGGGCCGTCTCGCCCAGGTCGTGCGGGTCGACCGGCACCTCGCGCCAAAAGAGCAGCGGCACGCCGGCCTCGGCGCAGCCCTCCTCAAACACGCGACGGGCATCCTCTACGCCCTTGTCGTCCTGCGGGAAGAACAGCATGGCCACGCCATAGTCGCCCTCTGCCGGCAGAATCTGGCCGCACTTTTGAGCCTCTTTTCGAAAAAAGTGATGCGGAACCTGGAACAGGATGCCAGCGCCGTCGCCGGTGTTCTTCTCGAGTCCCGTGCCGCCGCGGTGCTCCAAGTTGACCAGAATGGACAGCGCATCGTCCAGAATCTGGTGATGACGCTCACCGTTGATATCGGCAAGCGCGCCGATGCCACATGCATCGTGGTCGAATTCGGGGCGATAAAGGCCCTGCTGCTGAGCGGAATCTGCCTGCATCGCGATCCTCCCCTAGATATTAGACAGTCAGTTGAATAGGCATACTAGAGTCATCGCCGGCCCGTTGTGTTTCCCACCCGTTTCGAAACAATCGCGTAACGCACGCCCTACGAGTGGACACCGCCGACCTCAAGGACGACAACAAGGGCCCCAAGTTCGACCTGTAAACTCACCGCTTCAAACATCTCGATCTGTAACAGGAAGACCCAATTTCGACGACTAACTGTTACAGATTGAGATGTTTCTGAGAGACGGCTCCGAATGTCTCAATCTGTAACACGAAGGGCCGGTTTTGGCGGTCAGCTGTTACAGATCGAGATTTTCCATAGGATCATTTCTTCCTGTCTTGATCTGTAACACCTAGACCCAATTTCCATCCCTAGTTGTTACAGATCAAGACATTTCGGCAGCCCCCTTTCACCATCCCATTCAAATACAACAATCTTGTTAGTCTTGATTAACTTTTGAGCCTAAAACGGGTATCCTTTGCGGCGTCAAGCAAACGGCACGCAGGAGCGCACCATGATCAACCATCTCAAACATCATTTTGGCTCCCGACGCACCGGTGGCCACGGCGGACTCGACATCGCACGGCATATCGGCCCCGGACTGCTCGTGACCGTCGGCTTTATCGACCCGGGCAATTGGGCCTCCAATATGGCCGCCGGCTCGCAGTTTGGCTACGCGCTGCTGTGGATCGTCACGCTGTCCACGATCATGCTCATTGTGCTGCAGCACAACGCGGCGCACCTGGGTATCGCCACGGGCGCCTGTCTCGCCGAGGCCACGACCCGCTTTCTCCCCCGCATCGTGGGACGCGCCGTGCTCGGCAGCGCCTATCTCGCGACCATCGCCACCGCCATGGCCGAGGTCCTGGGCGGCGCGATTGCCCTTCAAATGCTCTTTGGGCTGCCCGTGCGCGCGGGCTGCGTCATCGTGGCGGCAGTATCGATGGCGATGCTCATGACAAGCTCCTACAAACGCGCCGAGCGATGGATCATCGCCTTCGTAGGCGTGGTAGGACTCTCGTTTTTGGCCGAGCTTGCGCTGGTCAAGGTCGACTGGCCGCAAGCCGCCACAAGTTGGATCACACCCAGTATGCCCACCGGCTCGGCCGCGATTATCGTAAGTGTCCTAGGCGCGGTCGTTATGCCCCACAACCTCTTCCTGCACTCCGAGGTCATCCAATCCATGCACTTCGAAGGCCAAGGCGAGCAGGTTATCGAAGAACGTCTGCGCTACGAGCTCTTCGACACGCTCTTTTCGATGGGCGTGGGCTGGGCAATCAACTCGGCCATGGTCATCCTGGCCGCAACGACCTTCTTTGCGCACGGCATTGTCGTAGACGACCTCGCCGTCGCAGCGGCCACGCTCTCCCCCATCTTGGGCCCGGCGAGCTCGACCATCTTTGCGGTAGCGCTGCTGTTTGCGGGCCTATCGAGTAGTGTGACGGCGGGCATGGCGGCGGGCACCATCACCGCGGGCATGTTCGACGAGGAATACGACATCCACGACCGACATTCCTCGATCGGGGTGGCGGCCTGTTTCGTCGGCGCAGTGGCGGCGTGCCTGGTCGTCCCGAATCCTTTTGAGGGCCTCATTTGGAGTCAGGCACTGCTGTCGCTTCAGCTGCCGATTACGGTCTTTGTGCTCATACGACTCACCAGTTCGCCCCGCGTCATGGGTAAATACGCCAACTCGCGCCCGCTCACCGCGTTGCTCGTAGGGATCGGCGTCATCGTGACGATTCTCGATGTCGTGTTGTTGACAGGGATGTAATGGGGCGGAGCACCTACCCAGGCAAACGTCTCGATCTGTAACATCTAGACCCGCTTTTGATGTCTAGATGTTACAGATCGAGATCATTCCGAGGGATAGCTCCGTTTGTCTCAATCTGTAACACGTAGACCCCGTTTTCACTGTTAGATGTTACAGATTAAGACAAACGGTCGGCCGGACTCACAACAGACTGGATCGGCCAACAGCAGCCGTGATCCCTTGGGGACAGAGGAAAAGGGTCCCGGCCGGAATATCCGACCGGGACCCTTGGACAGAGCTATGTGTTGCTGCAAGTCGTGTGTCTACGAGCTACTCCTCGACGAGCTCAAACTGATCGGGACCAACGCCACAGACCGGGCACACGTAATCCTCGGGCAGCTCGGGCGTGTCGACCTCAACCTCATAACCGCAAACGGTGCACACGAACTTGTACGTCTTCTTTTCCTCAGCCATGATGTTCTCCTCTCGAACGTGACTGCTGGTGTACTTGCTTATTAGTATATATTCTCAATAATATAATGCAAGTAATTTTCCACCATTTCTACCCTTGGTACGAAGACGCCTTAGGCGGCGTCTTGCCCTTCAGCACCTTATGGTAGTAATCGTAGGTGAGCGGCGTCTCGTCGCTCAGGCGCTCGGCATCCTCGACCTCGCCGATAAACAGTAGATGCGTGCCAACATCTACAGTGTCAATCAATCGGCAGCTAAACAAGGCCGCCGCATGCTCGGGAACATAGGGCATGCCCAGTGCGGTCTCGCGTGTCTCGTACTTAGCGAATTTGTCATAGTCGCTGCTGGTACGGAACCCAAAGTTGCCAATGTAGAGCATATCGGCCGTCTGATCGATCACGGTCAGCGCAAAAGCCTTGGCAGACGAGATAACACCAGACGTGACATTTTCCTTGTTCGCGGCAACCGAGATGCGCGGCGGCGCGGACGTCACCTGTACCGCCGTGTTGATGACGCAGCCGGCACGCAGCCCGTCGGCCGCAGCACTCACCACATACAGGCCGCTCGGCATCGTAAAGAACGCAGTTTTGTCCATAACGACCACTCCCCTAACCCGGGATTGAACCTCATGTATGTATGTACCCACAAAAAAGGCGGCACCCATACCGGACGCCGCCTTTGAGACATATGTGTCAGAACAGTAAGCAAGATGGAACGCCCGCAGTTGCGGTGAAATAGGGACTGAATAGCCCTTCAAACAGGCAAAACAGTCCGTATTCCACCGCAACTTATACAGAGTGCCTAGCGGTTGCGTTCCTTAAGGGCGCGGTCGATCTCGCGTTGGACATCACGCTTGGCCATGTCCTCGCGCTTGTCGTAAAGCTTTTTGCCGCGGCCTAGGCCCAACAGCAACTTTACGCGACCATCGGTATTAAAGTAGAGCTCCAACGGCACCAGCGCATAGCCGCGGTTGCGCAGTTTGCCGTCAAGAAAATCAATCTCCTTGCGATGCAGCAACAGGCGGCGACGACGATCGGGATCACGGTTCCACACACCACCGTGGCTGTAAGGGTGAATGTGCAGGCCCACCAGCCAGCACTCGCCGCCACGAATCAGTGCAAAGGTATCGGTGATCTGACAGGCGCGCTCGCGAATCGACTTGACCTCGGTACCGCTCAGCTCAATGCCGCATTCGAACGTCTCGTCGATAAAGTATTCGTGATGCGCCGAGCGATTCTTGGAAATGAGCTTGCGTTCGCGCTTACTGGGCATCGCCGGCCTCCTTGACGCCGTCGGCTCCCTTGTCGTCGCCTGCACGCTTTGCCTTGCGCTCGGCGTTGAGCTCGGCATCGCTCTCGCGCACCAGTTTAATGATCGCCGCGCATGCCTCCTCGCCCACCAGGTCGCGGGCACGGACCGTCAGGCGCGTAGCCTCCTGCTTGTCGCCGTCGCTCGCAGCATCGGTCGCACACATGATCAGGCAAATGGCGATCTCGGCCGAAGGCGAGGTCGGCACACCTTGCAGGGCCAGTTCGCCCATCACATGGTCGTCGCTCTCATCGGCGGCATCCGGATAGGCAGTATGGATCTTGTTGAGCAGGCGCGTCGTATGAGCATCGTTGGGCGCCAGGCGCAGCGCCAGACGTGCGCAGCCCACGGCAGCCGAAACGTTCTCGGTCTCGGGCTCCAAGAAGTACTGACCTAGATTGGCGTAAGCGCGGGCGGCGCACTTGCCATCGCTTGCACGCTCCAGCACCGAGAACGAGAGCGATGCCCATTCCTGCTTGTCCTCGAGTGCGCGGAACAGCTCGGCCAAATCCAAGCGATAGTTGCAGTTCATGGGGTCCCAACGCACAGCCTGCATCAGGGCATTACGAGCGCTCACATAATCCTGCTGGCGAATGTAGGCAAACGCCATATCAGAGTACAGGCGGTCAAACGGCACCTCGACCTGCACCAGCTCGCGCGGATCCTTTTCCACACGACGGTAGGCCAGACGCTCAAACTTGCTATCGAAGCTAAAGTACTGGCGGTTCTCCTCTGTCTTGCACTCGGCATCGATATACTCCTCGGCGAGCTCCACCAGACGCTCCAACAGCGGCGTCGCCGTGGCCAAGTCTCCCTGCGCCAGGTAATTCTCGGCATACGTAATGTCTTGTAGGCTGATGGGCAGGTCCATGGCAACTCCTCGGTCCGGGTGAAACGCGGCTCATTCCACACATGCGGCGTATACACAAAACCCGGGTCTCTTGCGAGGCCCGGGCGTTCATTTTGTGGTAGCCCGTACCAGATTCGAACTGGTGATCTCCGCCTTGAGAGGGCGGCGTCCTAAACCGCTAGACGAACGGGCCATATGTAGCAAATGCAATGGCTGGGATGGAGGGAGTCGAACCCCCATTGACGGAACCAGAATCCGCTGTCCTGCCATTAGACGACATCCCAATGACTGCATCGCTGCGCTCGGCTGTGCCTTTGCGCAAGAAAGAAATATACGGGAAGTCCCGCCTTGACGCAAGCCCCAATTTTGACTTTTTTGAAATTCGGTCAAATTGGCCTAATTTCGTCCAACCCGTGAAGGACCTGTGAAGCCAAACCGCATGCAAGGGGGCAAAATGCCGCAAGCGCACCATAGCTACCGTTGGCAGATTCTACCGTGAAAACGATAGCACCAGGCAACACAATCGAAGTATCAATGATCGCGTAGATATCGAGGCACCATGGACGAAGAGCTTGATTACCTATGGGAGACCCTGGGCCTCGAGATCACTGCCGACCTTTGGCCCGAACGGGACAAAATTCACCCCACGTTACGCCCCGCCATTACTGTGGTGCAGGCAAAATACCGCCGTGCATCCTTTTTGATCATGCGGATGTCATGGCACGCGGGACTCCCCGACCTTAAGCGAATCCAGGCAAACCTCGTCGAGTTGTCCGGCATGCCGACCGTCATATCCGAGGCGCACCTGGAGCAGCGCCAGCGCGAGCGACTGCAACAGCAGCGGATTCCCTTTATCTGCCCCGGCGTTCAGGCATATCTGCCCTTTATGGACGAGGAGTACTGGAGCGGCAAGCCCAACAAACACGTAAAGGTCTACGATCCGCACGAATGGGCACAGCTGGCGGACTGACTGGGGCAGGCCCGCCGGCGGAAAGTGCGTCCCAGATTTCAAGCTCAAACTGGTCCCTACTTTCCCGTCGAGCCCTCAACCGGAAACCGTGTCCCGCAATCGAAGCTCAGAATGGGACGTGCTTTCCGCAACCGGCCACTTTGGGAAAGTGCATCCCATTCTGGAAGCGAATTCCGGGTCGCACTTTCCGCAGCCGCTACAGCAACGCCGCGGCCCAAGTCGATTCCCTAAAGCCGGGAATCGCAAAGTCGTCGCCCACCAGCAGCGGACGCTTGACCAGCATGCCGTCGGTCGCCAGCAGCTCATAGCACTCCCGATCCGTCATGCCCGCATCCAGACGCGCCTTCAGGCCCAGCTCTCGATATTTCATGCCCGACGAATTAAAGAAGCGCCGCACCGGCAGCCCCGAACGAGCAATCCAGGTCGCAAGCTCATCGGCCGTGGGGTTGTCCAAAACGATATCGCGGTCGATATACTCTACCCCATGTTCGTCCAGCCATGCCTTGGCCTTCTTACAGGTCGAGCACTTGGGATATTCAACAAACAGTACGGTCATGGGAATCCTCCGAATATAGATCGGCCAACGCAGGCACACGCCACACGAGGCGCCTTCGTACGATGGGCCAATTGTAGCCCACGGGTCACACGCTAAACGAACCGTACCCCGAATCCGCGTTTGATGAACGGCAGCAGCTCCATTGCCTCGGGCGTGATATGGCCCGCAACGTTCATGCGCTCGTCACCGGGAAGATCGACCCGCGCAATCTCAAGCTCGCCTTCGTAGCGCCCATATCCGCTATTACTCACAGCGATCGACCCCGCCTTTCGTGGCAGGCCGGCTCCGGCATCCGTCGGCACGGAATCCGGCTTAAGCTTCGTACGTGACTCCTGAGACCTAAAGATGAGGACGCTCGAGTCGGGCCGGTCGTGATGAATCTGCCCGCGCACATAGGCATAACCGAGCTCAAGCTCGCATTGCAGGTCCACGTATCCGGCGGAAACTTGAGCAAACTGCGCCCAGCCCGCATCGGAAAGATCGGGGTCGCCGACCAACACAATGTCGCAATCGGCGCCATGTGCAAGCTCAAGCATATTGAGGGCAACCTTTGACGCGCGACCGCGCTGCGCCTCGACCGTCGGCAGTCCCTCGAATACCGGCCCGCGAACGTTAGCATCACCCGGCACAAAAGCCATGATTTCGAATCCAAGCGCCGCAAGACGAAGATTCATCCGAGCAATGTCCTCCAGAGCTAAACCGGTATAAGGCTTGGGGTAAAAATTGTGGCAGGCGGCAAAACGAGTCACATCGGCACCGGCCTCACGCCACGATGCGATTTCATCAGAACTCACCGTCGATGCATTAACCACAATGCGAAATACACCGGACAGCTCCGCGACCCGCTGGGCGCTAAAGCCATAGTCCAAACGAAGGTATTCCAACCCCAGATCGCGCAGGTCCTCAATGCGCTCAAGCCCGAGCAAATCGCACGTGCGAGGCCCCACATCGGCAATCAGCGCAATGCCGCGGGCGGAAAGCAGCGACAGCACATGACGGACCTTATCGGTATACGCCGCTCCCCCATCCTCGGGAATATGCAGCGAGGTGAACGCGTAGCGCGCACCCGCCGCGGCGCCACGCTCAATCGTCCGCTCAATATCCTGCAAAGGGCTGGAAAGATAAATTGAAATACCCGTTTTCACGCTTCAAAGCTCCTTTAAAAAAGGCCGGCGGAGCAGCTAGCCCCGCCGGCACAACCATAACATCAAGAAATCTGCCGCGCGCCGCGAACCCCGAGCAACACGGCTCGCGATATCAAACTACTCGCCAAAGAACTCGTTGATCTTCTGCTCGTCGACGCCAAAGAACCACGTCAGGACAAAGCCGGCGGCATAGGCAAGCAGCATAGCGGCAACGTAGCCGAGCTGCTGGCCAGGAACGACGATCAGCAGGCCAAACAGACCGGAAACGCCCTGAGAAACCGTGCCGATGTGAAGCAGCGCCGCGAGCGCGCCGCCAAATCCGGCACCCGGGCAGGCCGTCACAAACGGACGAACGAGCGGCAGCGTAACAGCATACATCAGAGGCTCGCCCACACCCAGGATTCCAACGGGAATGGACTCTGCGACGTACTTCTTGAGCTTGGCGTTCTTGGTCTTAAAGTACAGCGCCAAACCGGCACCGACCTGGCCGCCGCCAGCCATCATAAGGATGGGAAGCAGGTAATTGATACCCTTGGTAGCGCCGTCGGGATCGTTGAGCATAGCGTGGATCGGCGTGAGCGCCTGATGCAGGCCGACGGACACCAGCGGCAAGAAGCCTGCCGACAGGATATAGCCGCCCAGGACGCCCAGCTTCTCGAAGATAAAGGTCAAAACGCTAAAGATGGCAGTCGTCAGCCATGCGCCAACCGGCTGGATGACGAGCATCAGAGCAAAGGCGCCGATGATGAGCACCAGCAGCGGGGACAAGAACGTGTCGAGTGCGTTGGGCATAACCTTGCGAATCTGACGCTCCATCCAGGCAAAAAATGCGCCAGCGATGAGAGCCGCGATCATGCCGCCCGCTGCGGGGTTGTACTGCGCACTGGTGAGCGGCAGCAGAATGGCAGTGGCAGGATCAGCCGCGCCAGGCGCAAGCAGGGGCATGGCACTGTTGGCGATACACATCATGCCGGCGATGCCGCCCAGCGCAGCGGAGCCACCAAACTCACGTGCCGCGTTATAGCCCACCAAGATGGGCAGATAGGCAAACAGGGCCCAGCCCATGGAACGAATGCCCTGGTACCACCGCTCGCCTGCAAGCGCGCCTGCCGTCGAGACGTTAATGACGTTGCAGATACCGTTGATGAGGCCAGCCGCAATGATGCCGGGAAGCAGGGCGACGAAGACATTGGAAATCTTCTTGAAGAAGGCCTGAACCGGCTTGGACTCGTACTTGGCCTTCTGCGCGGCCTTGTTTGTGGCCGCAGCGTCAACCACGCTCTCGTCGGCAACGCCTTTCGCAAGGCCGGTAAGCTTGGAGAACTCCTCGAGCACCTTATTCACCTTGCCCGGACCCAGCACGATCTGCATCGTGTCGTCCTCGACCAGGCCCATCACGCCGTCGAGTGCCTTAATGCCCTCCGTGTCGACGTTGCCCGTGTCTTTGACGGTCACGCGCAGGCGCGTCATGCACGCCGCGTTTGCGAGCACGTTGTCTTTACCGCCCAAAAGGTCCAGCAGCTTTTGAGCCAGCTCTTTGTTCGTCATAACTCCTCCTTGTATTGGGTATCTCGTCTGGATGTCATATCAGCTCACGCCGCGCACCTATTGGGCATCGGCATTGCTCTTCTCATGGCCACTCACCGCAGCACGGACATGGCCTCGCGCACGCTCAAGAGCCACCGCAGCCTGCTCGGCATCGCAGTCCAGCAGTACCGAGACAATAGCGGTTTTTACGTGGCCACCGGCATCTGCAAGCGCCTGAACAGCGCGCTCGCGCGTGCAGCCGGTCGCCTCCATCACGATGTTCTGGCCGCGCACCACCAACTTCTCGTTCGTCTGCTGCACATCGACCATCAGGTTTTGGTATACCTTGCCGATCTTGACCATGGCACCGGTCGAAATCATGTTGAGAATGAGCTTTTGAACCGTTCCCGCCTTGAGCCTCGTTGAGCCGGTCAGCACCTCGGGACCGGGCACGGGCTCAATGGCAAGATCTGCGCTCTCCCCGATCTTCGACCCTTGGTTGCAGGCAATTGCAATGGTCTTGCACCCAGTTGCCTTGGCGTACGCAAGGCCGCCCACCACATAAGGAGTACGGCCGCTTGCCGCCAGGCCAACGACAAGATCCTTGTCCGAGAGTCCACGCTCCCGCAGGTCGCTCGCGCCAAGCTCCTCGCTGTCTTCGGCACCTTCGACAGCCTTGATAAACGCCGTCTCGCCTCCGGCAATGAGCCCGACAATCAGATCGGGTGACACGCCAAACGTGGGCGGACACTCCGAAGCGTCGAGTACGCCCAGACGACCGCTGGTGCCTGCGCCCATGTAAAAGACGCGCCCGCCGCGCTCGAGTGTCTCAGCAGCCCAGTCGATTGCCATGGCAACCTGGGGCAACACTTTCGTGACCGACTGGACGGCACGAAGATCCTCATCGTTCATCGTCGTGACGATTTGCAGCGATGTCATCGTATCGAGGTCCATTGACCTTTGATTACGCTGTTCGGTCGTGAATTTTGTTAAATCGAGCATTTCATTCACCTCATCTTTCCTGTTTCTCGATGTAGTTTTGCTTAATGACATGCGTCGCCCGTTCGTAGTCGCTGGCAACGTAAGCAGCGTACAGGGCATCGACAACCATAAGCTGGGCCATACGCGAAGCCATGGCACCGCTGCGGACCAAGGGTTCACTCGCAGCGACGCCGAGCACGGCATCGGCCATGGTGGCAAGCTTGGATGATCCATCTACTTTGGTAACGGCCACAACGGGACAGTTGTGACGTTGAGCCTCGGCGGTGCAGTCCAGCACCTCTTGCGTCAAGCCCGAGTAGCTAAAGGCGATTGCCATATCGCCCTCATGCATGTTCTTGGCACATAAGAGCTGATCATGCCAGTCGTCGTACAGATGGCACTCTTTGTCGACACGCATGAGCTTTTGCGCCAGGTCGTGCGCGACCAAACGAGAGGCACCAATACCGAACAGATTGACCGCGCGTGCCCGCTTAAGACGGGCCGCGCATCGCTCCAAGACGGTGTAATCGAGCGTTCGCGCCGTCGCCTCGATCGTGCGCACGTTGCTTTTCATCACCTTCCCCACGATACGTTCGACGCTGTCATCCATGGAGATGTCCTCGAGGGCTATGTCTTTCTTGTCACCTAAGAGCGCCAGCTCGGCAATCAGTTCGCGCTGGAACTCCTTGTAGCCCGCAAAACCCAAACGCTTGCAAAAGCGCAAAATGCTCGAGGGCGAGGAGAACGTGACATCGGCAAGACCGCGGACGGACAGCCCGACCACCTCGTGCGGATGAGCGCTTACATATGCGATGACATTGCGTTCCGCCGGGCTCGCGCTGAGCTCACGCTCGCGAAGCCGCAAAAGCAATCCGTTTGCCATCTCAAACACCTCCGTTGAGAAGAATTAAAGACCAACGAACGATTCGTACCGGATACAAACAGCTTTTGCGGTACATTGTGCCGCATCGTGGCGCACAAAGGGCGAGCGTTCTACCGCTCGCCCCTCAAATCCGACCGCTCGGAAATACGCGCGACACAAAATAATTCAACAAGGTCGCATTATCAGAAACGGGTTTGTTACCGGCTAGCGCCTCGCATGGGCGCCGATCGGCCGAGTCGCATGGCGCACCAACGCCGCCGCCAGCAATACCAACAGCATGGCGGTGACATAGCCCGCAGCATCGAATCCTAAATCGATAACGTCGAAATGCCTGCCGGGAACAAAGATCTTATGTACCTGATCGCCAACGGAGCAGGCGGCGCAAAAGAGCAATACGGGCACGCAACGGGAGCATACGCTCCACGGACGCCTGGAAAAGCAAACCACGACCACGGAGGCGAATAATCCGACGAAGAAAAACTCTACGGTATGGGCAACGCGACGGACGTTCGTGCCCGCCCACATGCGAATGGAAGCAAGTCGGCCAGACCGGACATTCGAGGCAGCCGAATCGGTGCCCCCGGTCATTCCGTTCTCCGCCTGAGCTTCACCCGTGGCATCGACAGCCTGAACGCCCGTAGCCTGGCCCTCCACCACACGCGCGGTAGACTCGCTCAGCAACGACGTCTCCACCGCATTTTGCTCCGTCAGCACCCAGATGCCCGCCAGCGTTGCAGCGAACAGAACGATCGCGGTCCATCCGAGTATCTGTTTTACGCGCGCCAAGGGCCAACCTCCTTTTTTGAATATCAGCGAGTGTAGCCCCAAATGGCATCGTCACCGTATCAAAATTTGAATCGCAACAGGAAGCGACAAAGCGACGCAAACCCCTACCCCGCCTCGCGCATCCAGCGATCGAACGTCCCCACGCACACGCCCAGACACTTTGCTGCCTGGCTGCGGGTAATATCGCCCGCCTCATAGCTATCGCGCACCAGCTCAAACTGAGGAGGGCACGGCTTGCGAGGTCGACCGAAACGGACCCCTCGCGCCCGCGCCGCTGCAATTCCCTCCGCTTGGCGCCGATGGATATTCTCGCGCTCCACCTGCGCCACGTAGCTCAGCAGTTGCAGCACAATATCGGCAATCAGGACGTTGGTCACATCCGGCGCGCCGCTGGCCCTAGCGCGCGTGTCAAGCAATGGCATGTCCAACACCACAATGGCAACCCCGAGCTCCTTGGTAATGCGTCGCCATTCCTCAAGAATCTCGGAGTAATTACGGCCAAGTCGGTCGATAGAAAGCACCACCAGCACGTCCCCGTCTCCCAGGACGTGCAGCAGCTCGCGATAACGCGGTCGATCGAAGTCCTTGCCGCTCGCATGGTCGGCATAAATATTCGCCGAGCCCACGAGACGTAGAGGAATCTCGTATGCCGTCTTCTGCTTGAAAAA
>CABSYH010000001.1:0-42409 GCA_902481965.1 uncultured Collinsella sp. | reverse complement strand
CCTCTCTATTCGTCGGCAGCGTCAGATGTGTATAAGAGACAGTATACAAACGGCACGCGTATGCGGCCCGCCCAGCGATACAACGCTCAGCGGGAATATTGAGCCTTTTACCGAAAACTCGTTTATTTTAGCGATTTTAGATGAGAGGGGTTTCCTCACCTGCAGGTTCAGGGTCGCTCCACATAAAACCATCGCCGGCGCCCATGCCCTCATACAGCACATATGCCGAAAAACCGCTCTCGAGCGTAGTCTCAAAGAAGCTCACGAGCAGAGCGTCATGGTAGCCTCCGTCAATCTCGACGCAGCCGGTATAGCCGATGGCATAGCGGGCGATACGGCCCAGGCCCTCGTCCTTAAGACCCATCTTGTGCTCGGAGATAAAGTTGGTGGCCGCCTCGAGGCACGCCTCTTCGCCATCCTCATCGAGCGCCGCCAGATAACGGTTGGAAGCGGCGTCCTCAATTGCCACGACCACGCCGGGGTTTTCGCCGGCGGCAAGGTCGTCCAAGAACGCGCCGATCAGATCGCACACCATGGCGTCGAGCTCGGCGGAGACGTTACCGGCATCCTGCATATCCTGTGCCATCTTTAGACCTTCCCATCGAGTCTGGCGTCATTACAGTTCTTGTGCCTCGGCGGCGATCTTAGCGGCAGCGTCGCGGGTGCGCATCATATCCATCGCGCGCTTGTCGAGCACCTTGATCTGACTAGTCAGCATGACCGCATCGACCACACCCCAGATCACGAGGCCCGTAGAGATCGAAAACCCAAGCGCACCAACTGTACCACGAAGGCGCGAGCAGATTGCCGCGACAAGGGCGGAGACGACAACCATCTTGATAAACGAGCCGCGGCGTTCGCGAAGCGTGCGGGCCTGCGTCACATAGGCAATGCGAGCCGCCTCAGAAGCCTCCGAGCGCATCTGGGCCTCGCGCGCAATGGCCGCCGCCTCAGCCGACATACCGCCGGCCATCAGCGAACGCTCCGCAGCCTGGCCGCCCCACATTTAGAAGTCATCGGGGGAGAGCGTATGGACGAACTCGTCGAACTTCTCGAACTCCCGCTCGTCGTCAACTTCCTCGGCATGGGC
The DNA here is from genome assembly GCA_902481965.1 of uncultured Collinsella sp. Classification (GTDB taxonomy): domain Bacteria; phylum Actinomycetota; class Coriobacteriia; order Coriobacteriales; family Coriobacteriaceae; genus Collinsella. Next base: position 41,319 of record CABSYH010000001.1, on the reverse strand, counting down.
AGAAACGGTGCCCAGGCGATTCATGATGTCGTCCTCCACAAACATGGGGGCATTGCTGCGCACGGCAAGGGCGATGGCATCACTGGGACGCGCATCGATCTTATGCTCGTTGCCATCGGCCAACACGACAACTGTCGCGTAAAACACGGGCGGCTCGGCGCGAACGATTTCGATGCGTTCGAGCTTGGCACCCAGGGCGCCAACAGTATCGAGCAACAGGTCATGGGTAATCGGGCGCTCGGCGCGGCCGCTATCGATGCCGCGGCTGATGGCAGCGGCTTCAAACGAACCAGTTTGAATGGAAAGGGAACGCTGTGGCGCGGGCGAGTCCGATTTGCTGCAGCGCTCGCGAAGCACGATAAGCGATGGCACGGGACCGGCGGCCATGACGATGGTCTCTATGTCGACACGAACCATGGAACACCTCCGGTACGTAGCGGTTAACACGCGGCAAGGTCGCCGCATTGAATAGCTATACTACCCAATCTTTCGCACAGCACACAAAACCAAAATGAGATTTATCGCAGACAAGAAAAAAGCCCCGAGGCAACGCCCCAGGGCTCTTCACAGTTTTGATGGTGGACCTGACAAGATTCGAACTTGTGACCTCCCGGTTATCAGCCGGACGCTCTAACCAACTGAGCTACAGGTCCATCGCGCAAGGGATATATTAGACGAGTCGTTACGCGCGCGTCAACAACTTTTTTTGAAAATCTTTGAAGGGTGTTCGCCCCGGTCGCACGGCGGCATGTGAAGTCGCCTACTCGGACAGTCCTGACTCGCACAGAGAGCACATTAAGTGCTCTCTGGCTCGTGCGGAACTCGCGATCGACTTCACATGTCGCCGTGCGACCGGGGCGAACACGAGTCCCAAGGTTTTCAAAAAAGCGGTCGGCGCGCAGTGCGCCGACCGCCGATATATGGGGTCTGATATTTTCTACCAGCCAGGGCCTCTTACTCGTCGAGGAGATCTTCTGGCATGTCGTTGCCGTCGCCTAGATCGACAGGGGTTTCTTCGGAAGCAGAGCCGTTTTCTGTAGCTTCGCCTTCGGGCTTTTCCTTGGCTGCCGTCATGCGGGCGACAGCGCATACGCGGTCGTTGTCGTCGACGGTCATCATCTTGACGCCCTGGGTGGCGCGGCCGGTCTGGCTGATCTCGTCGGTCTTGACGCGAATGACCGTCGCGCCCTCCGTCACGATGAACAGCTCGTGCTGCGGGCCCACCGTCTTCATGGCCGCGAGGTTACCCTTACGTTCGGTCATTTGAATGGTGTAGACGCCCTGGCCGCCGCGATTCTGCTCCGGGTAGTCCGCGACCGGCGTGCGCTTGCCGTAGCCGCGCTCGGTGATGACGAATAGATCGCCGTTGCCGTTAGTGACTTCCATGCCCAGAACGCTCACGCCGTCCTTCAGACCGATACCGCGAACGCCGCTGGTATCGCGGCCGGTGGCGCGCACCTGCTCCTCGGAGAACATGATCGCCTTGCCCGCGGTGGTGGCCAGGATAATCTTGTCGCCCTCGCGCACGCGGCGCACGTTCAGCAGCGCGTCGTCGTCACGCAGGTTGATAGCGATCAGGCCGTCGCGACGGCTGCGGTCATATGCGCTCATCACGGTCTTTTTGACCATGCCGCTCTTGGTGGCAAACATCAGGTACTCGTCGGCCGGGAACTCGCGGCAGCTGATGACGCTCGCGATCTTCTCGCCTTCCTCGAAGGGCAGCAGGTTGACGATCGCGGTACCGCGCGCCTGGCGCGTACCCACCGGCAGCTCGTGCACCTTCAGGCGATAGACCTTGCCCTTGCTCGAGAAGAACAGCACGTACTCGTGCGTGGACGCGATGAACATCTCATCGATAACGTCGTCCTCTTTGAGGTTGACGCCCGACACGCCCTTGCCACCGCGCTTCTGGGCACGGTAGGCAGCCACTGGGATACGCTTAACGTAGCCGGTGTGGGTGATGGTCACGACCATATCCTCGTCGGCGATGAGGTCCTCGACATCCAGGTCCTTCTCAACCTGGCTGATTTCGGTACGGCGCTTGTCGCCAAACTTCTTGGAGATCTCGCGCATCTCTTCCTTGATGACGCCCAGAATCTTCTCCTCGTGCGCCAGCAGGTCCTCGTAGTAGGCGATGGCGCGGCGCAGGCCGTCCAACTCTTCTTGGATCTTGTCGCGCTCCAGGCCGGTCAGGCGGCGCAGCTTCATCTCGAGGATGGCCGTGGTCTGCTCGGGCGTAAAGCCAAAGCGTTCGATCAGTCGGCTGCTGGCCTCGGAGTCGGTCTGCGAGGAGCGGATGATGCTGATGACCTCGTCGATATGGTCAAGGGCCATCAGGTAGCCCTCGAGGATATGCGCGCGGGCCTGGGCCTTCTTAAGGTCGAAGCGGGTGCGGCGGGTGACGACGTCGACCTGGTGGTCGATGTAGTGCTGCAGCATCTCGCGCAGGCTCAGGCATTTGGGAACGCCGTTGACGAGTGCCAGGTTGTTGGTGCCAAAGGTCGTCTGCAGCGAGGTGTACTTATACAGGTTGTTGAGCACGACCTGCGGAATGACGCCCTTCTTGAGCTCGATGACCAGACGGATGCCCTTCTGGTTGGACTCATCGCGCATATCCGAGATGCCCTCAATGCGCTTGTCGTTGACGAGCTGGGCGATCTTCTCCTGCAGGGTGCCCTTGTTGACCATGTAGGGAATCTCGGTAAAGACCAGGCGGCTGCGGCCGGTCTTGGTGGACTCCACATGTGCCTTGGCACGCACGGTAATGGAGCCACGGCCGGTCTCGTAGCTCTGCTTAATGCCGGCGCTGCCCATGATGATGGCGCCGGTGGGGAAGTCCGGACCGGGCATGATCTGCATGAGCTCGTCGACGGTGGCGTCGGGGTTGTCGATCAGGTAGCAGGTGGCCTCGATCGCCTCGGTGAGGTTATGCGGGGCGATGTTGGTGGCCATGCCGACGGCGATGCCCTGGCTGCCGTTGACCAGCAGGTTGGGGAAGCGCGCAGGCAGTGCCACGGGCTCGGCGAGCGATTCGTCGTAGTTGGGCTGCCAGTCGACGGTATCCTTCTGCAAGTCACGCAGCAGTTCCATGGCGGGCTTGGCCAGGCGGCTCTCGGTGTAACGCATGGCCGCCGCGCCGTCGCCATCGATGTTGCCGAAGTTGCCGTGACCGTCGATGAGCGGCGTGCGCATGGAGAACCACTGCGCCAGGCGGACCATGGCCTCGTAGACCGCAGAGTCACCGTGCGGGTGGTACTTACCGATAACTTCGCCGACCGTCCAGGCCGACTTTTTGTGCGGGCGGTTGGGGTAGATGCCGCTCTCGTTCATCGCGTACAGGATGCGGCGGTGCACCGGCTTTAAGCCGTCGCGCACGTCCGGCAGGGCGCGCGCCGTGATAACCGACATCGAATACTCGATGAACGACTGCTTCATCTCGCGACCGAACTCCGAAATCTGGAGCTGGCCGCCGTTGATATCCTCGCCGGCCGAGGCGCCGCGATCGACTTCGCCAAAGCTCTCCTCGAGCTCGGCGTCGTCGTCTTCCTCCTCATCATCATCGGCATCGGGGTTATAGGCGTCCGGATCGCCGTCCTCGCCCTGCTCAGCACGGGCAAGCAGGCGCTTCAGATCATCGGGCATACCGGCATCGCCGGCCTCGTCCATACCCTCGTTATTGTTGATATCGTCTGCCACGTTACCTCCTCTTAAGCGTCAAGGAATCGTGCATCATGTGCATGCTTCTCGATGTACTCGCGGCGATAGCCGACCTCGGAACCCATCAGCTCGCGCACGGCGCGGTCCGCCACCACGGCGTCCTCGATCGACACGCGCTGCAGAATGCGGGTCTTGGGGTCCATCGTCGTCGAGGCAAGCTGCTTGGGGTCCATCTCGCCCAGGCCCTTGTAGCGCTGGACGGTATAGCCCTTGCGCTTTTTGGTAATCTTGCCGTCCTTGGCCTTGCCGTCCTCGTCGTTATCGTCGGGGTTCAGGCCCAGACTCTGGATGGTGTCGCGCAGGATCTCGTCTTCGGGCTGGCGGCCGTTGGGATACACGTAGTGGATCTTGTTGCGCACCTTAATGCCAAAGATGGGCGGGCAGGCAACATAGACGTAGCCGGCATCGATCAGCGGACGCATGTACTTGTAGAAGAACGTCAGCAGCAGGATGCGGATATGCGCACCGTCGACGTCTGCATCGGTCATGATGATGATCTTGTGGTAGCGCGCCTTGGTGATATCGAAGTCGCCGCCGTCGCCGGCACTCGTCGTGACGCCGCAGCCGATCGCGGTAATCAGCGACTGAATGGTGTCACTCGAGAACGCGCGATGGTCACCAACGCGTTCGACGTTCAAAATCTTGCCGCGCAGGGGCAGAATCGCCTGGATGTCTCGGCGACGGCCGTCCTTGGCCGAACCGCCTGCCGAGTCGCCCTCTACGATGAAGAGCTCGGTCAGCTCGGCATCGCGCACCGAGCAGTCAGCGAGCTTACCGGGCAGGGACGCCGTCTCGAGCAGGCTCTTGCGGCGGGTCGCCTCGCGCGCCTTGCGGGCGGCATTGCGCGCCTTGCAGGCCTGTTGCGCCTTCTTGACGATCTCGCGAGCGGGCTTGGGATGTTCCTCGAGGTAATCGACAAGGCCGTCGGTCACAATCTTGAGCGTGAGCGCTCGCATATAGGAGCTGCCGAGCTTTGCCTTGGTCTGGCCCTCAAACTGCGGATCGGGCAGCTTGACCGAGATAACGGCCGAAAGGCCCTCGCGCACATCGTCGCCGGTCAGGTTGGCGTCTTTTTCCTTGAGCAGGTTCTGCTTGCGCGCGTAATCGTTGATCACGCGGGTGAGCGCGGTACGGAAGCCCTCAAGGTGCATGCCGCCTTCGGGGGTGTAGATGTCGTTGGCAAACGACATGACGTTCTCGCCGTAGCCGCTATTCCACTGCAGGGAAACCTCGACCTCGCCCATCTTGGCCACAGGCGCGTCCGGGTCCGATTTGCCCTCAATGTAGATGGGCTCCTTAAAGGCCTCGGGGACGTCCTTGCCCTCGTTGAGGAACTTGACGAAGTCGATGATGCCGCCCTCGTAGCAAAACTCCTCCACGTGGGGAGTCGCTTCGCGCTCGTCGGTCAGCACGATTTTGAGGTTCTTATTGAGGAACGCCGTCTCCTGCAGACGGTTATGCAGCGTATCGAAATCGTAGATGCAGGTCTCGAAGATCTCGTCGTCGGGCCAGAAGGTGACGGTGGTGCCCGTCGAATCCGAGGTGCCCACGACCTCCATCTTCTTGACGGTCTTGCCGCGCGAGAACTCCATCTCGTAGGTGTTGCCATCGCGACGAACCTGAACGACCACACGCTTGGACAGTGCGTTGACGACGGAGATGCCCACGCCGTGCAGGCCGCCCGAGACCTTATAGGCCGAGTTATCGAACTTACCGCCGGCGTGCAAGATCGTCATGACAACCTCGAGCGTCGGGATCTTTTTAACAGGGTGCTCGTCGACGGGGATGCCGCGCCCGTTGTCGACGACCGTGATGGAGTTGTCGGCGTGGACCGTCACCTGGATCTCGGTGCAGAAACCGGCCATGGCCTCGTCGACAGAGTTGTCAACGATCTCCCACACCAGGTGATGCAGACCGCTGGCGCTCGTCGAGCCGATATACATGCCCGGGCGCTTACGAACGGCCTCGAGACCTTCGAGAATCTTAATCTCGCCGCCATCGTAATCGTTTTCGTTTGCCACACGTCCTCCTTCAGTCAAGAAAATGTGTACAGCCTTACTAGTTTATCGTAAAAAAATACCCTCGGGAACGAGGGTATTTGGCTCTACAAGGCCACCAGATGCGATTTAAGGCTCTTTTTTGCTTTGCACGCCCTTGGCCCACTCGGCACTGGCTCTCATGGCGTTCTCGAGGGCCTCGCGCAGTTTTTGGTCTTCGATGGGCGCCACTTGGCGCTCAATCTCGGTGCGCTCGGCATCGCTGAGGTCGGCGTGTGGGGCCGGCGGGCGCTCGGTCGTCGCTGGGCGAAGGCGCTCCTTGGCGGCGGGCGGCATGTGACCGGGCGCGGTGGTTTTGAACACCAGGCCGTCCACATGCGCACCGGCGCGCTCCATGCGCGCGCGGATGATCTCGCGCAACAACGTCATTTCCTGCGTCCACGAGGGCGAGTCGAGATATACCAGCAGCTCATTGGACTCGGGCAGGTAGCGCAGGCCCGTCACATGCCGCCCCTCGCGCGTGCCCGAGCACACCGCGTTCCACGCGCGATAGACCGCGCGCGACTCCTCGGCGGCCTCCATCTGCGCACGGCGCTCAGGGGTCGCAGCCGCCAGGATGCGCTGGCGCTCTGCGTTCAAAAAGCCACTGAAGGCGACCGTTTCGCTCTCGCGCTCGTAATTAGCACGTCTCACCCATGCTCACCACCTTGGCTCGATCAAGCAGGTCATCGGTAAAGTACCCCAGGTTGGTCGTGGTTATGACCGTCTGGATATCATCGCCGATCAGCCGCAGGAAAGCGCCGCGACGCTCGCCGTCGAGCTCGCTCATCACGTCGTCCAGAAGCAACAGCGGAGCAGTACCCAGAACATCGCGAGCCACGGCCACCTCGGCCACCTTCCAGGACAGTACCAACGTTCGCTGCTGTCCTTGGCTGGCAAATGAACGGGCGGAGCGACCCGCCACGGTAAATTCAATCTCGTCGCGATGCGGCCCCACCAACGTCACGCCGCGGCGAATTTCCTCGCCGGCGTGCTCATCAAGGGCGGCCAGCGTGCGCTCGTACGCCCAGCCCTTCAGCTCTTCGCGATCCTCGACCTGGGGCAAATCCCCCAGCGTGGACGCATAGGACACGTTGGCGGCTTCACCGGACGCCACTTGCCCGTAGGCAGTACGCACATGGCCCGCCAGCCGGTCGAGCAGGGCCAACCGGTGCACGAGCAGAGCCGCGCCCGCGCGGGCAATCGAATCGTTCCACGCGCCGAGCATCTCACGGCAGCACCAGGTCTCCTTGAGCAAGGCGTTGCGCTGGGTCACGCAGCGCCCATAGGCGCTCGCAAGATCGGCATAGCGTGCGCTCAGTTGCATGCCAAAGTCATCGAGGGCGGCGCGGCGCACACTGGCGCCCCGCTTAACCATGTCCAGATGGTCGGGGCAAAACAGCACGCTCGGCAGAACCCCGCGCACACCGGCGGCAGAGCATCTCTTGCCGTTGCGGCTAAACGAGCGCTTACCGTCCTCCGCGCTCAATCCCATATCAAGCACGCGGCCGTCGCCCTCGAGCCTCAGCTCGACCCTGCACGAGCCCACGCCGTCATGAACGAGCTCGGCTGCGGTCGGATGCCTAAACGAGGCGCCGCTCGTCAGCAGCTGCAGCGCCTCTATGAGATTGGTCTTTCCCGCCGCGTTGGGTCCCGCAAGTATCGTCACGCCGTCGTCTAGGGCAAGGCGATAGCTATCGAAGCTGCGGTAGTGCGCGACGGAAAGATCGCGGGCGAACATGGTCATGGCGCAACGCTAGATGCGGACCGGCATGACCAGGTACAGGTAGTTGATCTTGTCGTAGGACTTGAAGATGCCCGCCTGCGAGTAGCTCTTGAGCTCCAGCGTGATCTCCTTCTCCTTGGATAGGGCATTGAGGCAGCCGAAGATGTAGTGGTAGTTGAAGGCGATGGTGCCCGACTCGCCCTCGGCCTCGACATCGATCGTCTCCTGCGCAAGGTCCTGGTCATTGGAAATGGAGGACAGGCCCATCTGCCCGTTCTCGACATCGATCTCGAACTTGACGGCGGGGTTGGCGCTCGCGATAACGGCCACGCGCTTGAGGGCGGCGTTAAAGGCGGCGACGTCGATCTTGACGCTCGTCACGCACGAATCGGGGATGAGCTGCTTGTAGTTGGGGTACACGCCCTCGATGCGGCGCGACACGTAGGTGGTGTTGCCGGCCTCAAAGACGACCTGGGTGTCGGTAGCCCCGATCATGATGGTCGCCTGGCTGGCCATGATGTTCAGCGCGTCGTTAAAGGCGTCGGCCGGAACGTTGAGTTCAAAGGAGCCCTCGAGGGTTGAGGTCTCGACCTGCGTATCGCACACGGCCAAGCGGAAGGAATCGGTCGCCACCAGGCGCACGGTGTTGTTCTCGACCTTCATGTGCACGCCACCCAGGATGGGGCGGGCCTTGTCGGTCGAGGTGACGCGCCACACGCGGCCGACCATCTCGGACAAGATATCGGTCGGCAGTTCCACGGCGCTCTCGATGGCATAGGCCGGAAACTCGGGGAAGTCATTAGCATCGAGCGTGTTCAGCCTAAAAGAGCTCTTCTCGCAACCAATCAGCACCTGGCGCTCGGACAGCTCAAAGGTGACCGGGGCATCGGGGAGGGTCTTGGTGATATTGGAGAGCATCTTACAGGGGATAACCATCTCGCCCTCTTCTTCGACATGCGCCGCGATGCGATGACGGATCGAGATGGTGTAGTTAGAGGTCTGGAATTCCAAGATGCCGTCTTGCGCCTTGACGAGCACGCCCGACAGGATGGGAAGGGTGGATGCCGAAGCGACACCCTTCATTACGACGCCGATGGCTTGTGTAAGCGAGCTCTGGCTGACGGTGAACTTCATCTTTTAATACCTTTCTATAGATATAAATATCTTAATAATAGTAATAGCACTGACGAAACCGTTGATTACTCCCAAAGACGCAGGTCAGACCCAGAAAGAGAATCGACAGCAACCTGTGTGCAACGGGGGTGGTTTTCCACGTTCAAAACCTGCGCAAAACTTTTCATCACCGCGGGTTGGGTTTTAGACACCTTATGCCCGTGGTTTCGACAAGTTTTCAACAGGTGTCTCTATTTCCCTACGAACGCAGTGTAATTTTATCGCGCAGCGACTTGAGGTCTTCGGTGACGGTGCGGTCTTCCTGGATCATCTTCTGGACCTTTTTGTAGCTCGTGCTGACGGTCGAGTGGTTGCGGTTGCCAAATTCGGCGCCCACCGCCGTGGTCGTCATTTCGCACATCTCGATGGCCAGGTAGATAGCGATATGGCGTGCTTTGGCGATATTGGCGTTGCGACGCGGGCCGATGAGCTCCTCGTGTGTCACGCCGTACTGCTCTTCGATGACGGACTGAACCGTCTGGACGTTGATCTTTTTGGCCGATGTGTCGAAGTACTGGCTGGCGATGGCGTCGATATCGTCAAAGGTGAGCTCTCCGCCCTCGCGCTCGCGGTCGCCCGCCTCGCCGGCGCAGCGCTCGCAAAAGCTCTCGAGTTCGCGGATGTTGGTGCCCGAGACCTCGGCCATGTGTTTAAAGTGTTCGTCGGTCAGGTGCCCGCCGTCGCCCCCATAGGCCGCCAGCAGCGAGTCGTCGCCCGCCTCGGGAGCGGCGACGATGGTGTTCTCGTAATAGCGCTGCAAGATCTTGTATTTCATCTCGTAGCTGGGCTCTGCGACCAGGCAGAGCATGCCGGCGTTGAAGCGGCTGGTCAGACGCTCGTCCATGCTCAGGTCCTTGGGGGCGCGGTCTGCCGCGATGACGACCTTCTTGTTGTTGCGGATGAACTCGTCCATGAGCTGGAAGAAGTAGTCCACGCTCGCGCGCTTGCCGATGATGTTTTGGATGTCATCGATGATGAGCACGTCCACGCCGTGGTACGCCTGCATGATGGGGGCGTTGCTCTTCTTTTGACGGTCGAACTCGGTCATCAGGTCGTCCAGATATGCCTGGGAGTTGGCATACTTGACCTTGATCTCGGGCGACTTCTCGGCGAGCTCGTTTTTGATGGCGAGCAGCAGATGGGTCTTGCCCAGCCCCGATTTGCCATAGATGAACAGGGATGTGCATGTGCCGCGCTCGTCCGCGAGGGCGGCAAACTTGAGTGCCGAGCGATAGGCATGGCTGTTCTCGGGGCCGTAGACAAAGTTCTCAAAGGTAAATTTTGAGTTCGCGGCAAGCGGGGCTCCATCCGTATTCTGCTCGGCCGGCACGGTCGGTGCTGGCATGGGTGAAGCGGGGGCCGCAGCTTGCGTGGATTTAGTCGGCGCTCCGCCCTTCATCTGGTTCATCATGCGACGAAAATCGTCGGCCGAGAGCGTGTTCTTGATTGCAATGCCCGAATCCGCGCCCGCCGCTGCGTCGTGAGCGATGGGCATGTGCGTGACGGGTGCGTTCGTTGACGTCGCCGCCGCGCTCGTCAACGGTGCCATTGTTTCACGGGAAACATCGCTGTGCTGGTGCTCGATTGTCGGCACATCGCCTGCGGAGGCCGGCACCGCCGGGGAAGCAGCGGGAGCCGTGGCGGGCGCCGTGGCGGCAGCGGATTCCGTCGCGGCGCCTTGCGGTGCCACGATGTCGAGAGCAATCGGTGCAAAGGCGATTTCTTCCAGATAGGCCTCAATAGTCGGCTGATGCTTTTTGAGCTGCGCGATGGCAAAGCGCGAGGGGGCCTCGATCGTGAGCGTATCTTCGGTCAGGCTTATGGCGCGCGATTGCCCCAGCATGTTGATGAGGCGTGCATCTTGGCCGTCGCGCTGGCAAAAGGCGATGGCATCCCCCAGGATGATGCTTGCTTCCTCGTCCACTGTCTCTCCCGTTCTTTAGCTCTGAGCTCGCACGCGAGCGGCGCCGAGTTCGGTCAGATGGTATTTCTGGCCATGCTTGATGACCAAGCCGGCCTGCGCCAAGTCATTGAGCGTGCGTGACCAAGTGGGGGCCGAGTTTCCAAACGCCCTCGCAAGATCGGTTGCGCCGCACGCTTGATTTTGCGCCAGATAGCCCAGCGCGGCGTTGCCGCGATCGCTTACGAACACGTCCGGTTGTGGCTGTGCATACTGATTTACTGCATTAGGATACATCATTTGAGCTGCTGGTTGTTGAGAACTCTGCGTCGGCGGCATTTGCTGTTGAAAACTTTGAGGCCACTGTTGGTAAGGCTGCGGAGGCGTCTGCTGGGCCCAGGGGTTGTACTGCTGCTGCGGCATCTGCTGGTACTGCTGCGGGAACTGCTGGCCATACCCCAGTGGCGGCATCTGCTGATATGGATATCCCTGTTGGTACGGCTGATAGCCCATTTGCTGGCCACCCGGCGCCCCCGTCGCCTGCTGCATTGCTGCTGCATCCTGATCAGCCAGCGGCATGGCCTCTGGCATGTTTGGCGGCATCGACATAGATGCCGCCTGGGGTTCTTGTGTGGGAAGCATTCCGGGCTGCTGCATCTGTCCCACGGGGGGCTGCATCTGCTGCGTTGCCACGGGCTGCTGCGCAAAAGCTCCCGGCAGGGGATATGTGGGCTGCTCCGTCTCGGGCCGCACGGCAGCGCCGCGTCCGCCGGCACGCTCGATTTCCTGCACGCGTTTAGGGTTCAGGCTTACCGTAACCACGGTGCCGTTGCCCATGTTGTCCTCGATGGATACGGCACCGCCGGCGTTTTCCAAATACTCCTGCACCATGGGAAACCCTGCTCCGGTTCCACGGATATAGCGCTTCATCTTGCTGTTTGCGCTGGTAACGCCAAAGTCGAAAGCACGTTCCTTGTCGTCGATGCCGGGTCCTTGGTCAGCAAAGCGGATGGTGTCTCCGCCGTCCAGAATCGAGATGATGGGCTCGGCAAAGTGTGCGTGGATAAAGTTTTCGACAATCTCGCGGATGACCATGAGCGAGATATGGCCACCTTGTTCTTTCATGCACTGGTAGACGGTGTTGGTCGTCTCTTCCAAATACGTGCGGACATCTTGCGGATCAATGACGATCACCCGCGGTGTCGACAGCATGTCGTCATAGACGGCGATGCGCGCGGCGTACATGGCTTTTGGCGCCTGCGTGGTCGTCTGCTCGCCTTCCGCACGCTCTTCGCGCACGCCGGTGATGTGCTCGTTGTCGGGTGCCGGGTCTCCGGAATCGACCATGGTGTAAAAGTCGTCAGACATGCCGCTCGCAATCTTTCAAAAGGTTTCGAACAAATAGTAGCTCACCGTGCAACGTTTCTCATCTTTCGACAACTTTTCAAAACTTGTTGAAAACTTTGGAAAACGGGTGAAAAGTTCTCAACATTGCCAACATGACCTGTTGAAAACTTGATGAAATATCGTGAAAGGTTGCCATGAGGCGCAAATTTCGGTTGTGCTTATGGGGGAACCGTGTGAACTGCGCAACCTTTTACCTTTGATTTCTTGACATTTGAACATTGATTTCCCTACAATCTTCAAGCTCACGTGTCTATATCTGCGTCCGCGTCCCCGCGGACACTCGAAATGCAGCAGGAGGAACTTAAGATGAAGCGTACGTATCAGCCTAATAAGCGTAAGCGTGCCAAGACCCATGGCTTCCGTGCCCGTATGGCCACTAAGGGTGGTCGTGCCGTGCTCGCCCGTCGTCGCGCCAAGGGCCGCAAGCGTCTCACTGTCTAGCAGCGATACACACATCTCGCATGAAGACTATTAAGTCTCGGCAAGATTTCGAGCATGTGTTCAGTCAGGGGCGTCGTTTCAATCACCCTCTGATTCGAATGACCATATGTGAATCGGTTGGCGAAGGCGACTCCGGAAGGGTCGCCTTCGTTGGTGCTAAGCGACTCGGTTGTGCCGTCGTGCGCAACCGATCTAAGCGTGTGATGCGCGAGGCCGCCCGCAGCTGCGGATTTCCCGTTGCGGGTTATGACATCATCTTGTTTGCAACTCCCAAGACGAGGGTTTCCTCGCCGCAGGAGATGGACAAGGCGTTGCGTTCGCTTATGAAGCGCGCCGGCGTTGCCGGGGAGGAGCGATGAGCAATCACGTTTTGCGACGTGTTGCCATCGCTCCTATTCGCATATATCAACAGGTTATTTCGCCCTTATTGCCTGACGCCTGCATTTATTACCCAACGTGCTCGCAATACGCCGTCCAGGCGATTGAGAAGCACGGTGTTTTGAGAGGCTGCTGGCTTGCCGTGAGGCGCATCGCTCGCTGCAATCCCCTGCACGTCGGCGGTTATGACCCTGTGCCCTAGCGGGCACTCGCTATCGGAGGAAAACTTACATGTGGGATTGGATCGTTAACATCCTTTTCGAGCTGCTCAAGCTCATCCAGACCTTTGCGGTCGACTGGGGCCTGTCCATCATCATCCTGGTGGTCATCATCCGTCTGCTGCTGACGCCGCTCATGCTCAAGTCGACCAAGTCGACGGCTCGCATGCAGGTGCTGCAGCCCAAGATGCTCGAGATCCAGGAGCGCTATGCCGACGATCCCCAGCGTCAGGCCGAGGAGATGCAGAAGTTCTACAGCGAGAACAAGTTCAACCCCATGGCTGGCTGTCTGCCGCTGCTGATTCAGATGCCTATCCTGTTCGCCCTGTTTACATTGCTGCGCAACCTGCCGCAGTACTTTAACGACGGCACGTTCTCGTTCTTCAACATCCTGCCCGACCTGACCACCACGCCGAGCGCTTCCTTTGCCGATGGCTTTATGGTTGCACTGCCTGCGCTGGTTTGCCTGATCCTGTTCGCCGTCCTGACCCTGATTCCGCAGCTCTATATGTCGCGCAACCAGACCGGCCAGCAGGCTCAGAGCATGCGTATGATGGCCGTTGTCATGACGGTCATGATGCTTTGGATGGGCTGGAGCCTTCCCGTTGGTGTTCTGCTGTACTACGACGTCTCGTCTGCTTGGCAGGTTATCCAGCAGATTTTTGTGACGCAGAAGGTCATCGACAAGGCGAAGGCCGATGAGGAGGAGCGTCTTAAGAACGCTCCGCTGCAGGTTGAGGTCACTCGTCGCGAGAAGAAGCCGCGCCCGCACAAGAAGAAGTAGTGGGATATCAATCTTATTTAGGTACCTAACTTTTGGAGTACGTTATGTCTGAAGAGATCATCGAGGATATGCTTGAGGAGGTTGCCCCGCAGGTCGCGGGCGATTATCCCGAGATTGCACAGCGCTACAAGGCTGGTGAAGAGCTGACCGATGAGGAGCTCGACACCATTGCCGATGTTGCGATTTCCATCCTGCGTTCCATCCTTTCGCACTTCGATGCCGCCAACTCTCCTATCGATGAGTATGAGGGCGACGAGGGTGAGCTGATTTTGGATGTAACGGCTCCCGACCTTGCTGTTCTCATTGGCCGTCATGGTCGCACTCTTGATGCTCTTCAGGTTATGTTCTCTTTGCTGGTGAGCCGCAAGCTTGGCTTTAGGTATCCGGTTGTAGTGGACGTCGAGGGATACAAGAGTCGCCGTCAGGATAAGGTCGCCTCCATGGCTCAGTCTGCTGCCGAGCGTGCCATCCGCACTCATAAGAGTGTTTCGCTTCCGCCCATGAATGCCTACGAGCGCCGACTGGTTCACATTGCACTTCGTGGCAACGATGCAGTCGATACTCATTCTGAGGGTTCTGACCCTGATCGCCATGTGGTGATTGTTGCTCGATAATCTACTCGAGCTTATGCTAGGGGGACGTGGTTTCCACGTCCCCCTTTTTTGTCAAAAGTTCTCGATACGCTGATTTTTGTCAGAAAGGAGCTTCTGTTGTTTGTACTTACCGATCAGCAGGCTGACGAGATGTTGAGTCGCCTAACTTCCTATTGCAAAGAATATTCCTTGAGCGTAACTGATATTGAGCTGAGGAAATGTATCCAGCATTTGGATTTGGTTCTAGAAACAAATAAGACAACCAATCTCACCCGTATTCTTAACGTAGAAGATGCTGCCGTACTTCATGTCCTCGACTCACTTGTTTTGCTCCACTATATCAATAAGGCTCCTGAGGGAGCTTTGCTCGATATGGGAACAGGTGCGGGCTTCCCTGGTATTCCATTAACCATAACCACGCATCGTAAAGCTACTTATATTGACTCCGTTGGCAAGAAGGTTGATGCGGTTAATTCCTTTGTCCATGCTCTTGGACTGAAACATGCTCATGCGGTTCATGATCGTCTTGAAGAATATGCTCGAAGCCATAAGAAGCAGTTCTCCGTTGTAACCGCCCGCGCACTGGCCCCTCTACCGATTCTTGTTGAGTATGCGGCTCCGTACCTCAAGGATGGAGGGCTATTTGTTATCACCAAGGGCAATCCTTCGGATGAGGAGCTTGCTTCCGGCATGTCAGCAGCTAAGATTTGCGGCTTCACTTTGCTTCTGAATGACGCAATTGATTTGCCTGAAGGCTTGGGTCACAGGGAGTTCATTGTTCTTAAGAAGAGTCATTCAGCATCCGTTTCATTGCCTCGTGCAAATGGCATGGCAAAGAAGAATCCGCTTGCCTAGATGTTTCACGTGAAACATAATGGATACTAACAGCTTGCAGTGTTTCACGTGAAACATAGCAGTTGCTATCGATTCGGAATGTTTCACGTGAGACATCCTCCGTTTGACAGCTTTAATACACACCAGGAGGGACCGTGGGATTTCGCGACGTTAAGCGTTCTAAGAGCGCAAAAGACACGCGTATGATTGCAATCATCAATCAAAAAGGCGGCGTCGGTAAGTCAACGACGGCTGTAAACCTTGCAGCAGCACTGGGTGAGCAGGGTCGTAAGACACTGATTGTCGATTTTGATCCGCAGGGAAACAGCACCAGTGGATTCGGAATTCAAAAAGAAGACCTTGATCACTGCATCTATGATGCATTGTTGAATGATGTGCCGGCAGAATCGCTTGTTCTTGATACAAATTGCAAAAAGGTATTCGTAATTCCGGCTACAATTCAGCTTGCAGGCGCGGAAATTGAACTCGTAAGCGCAATTGCTCGTGAAACCCGTCTCAAAGATTTGCTTGAGCCGATTCAGGACGAGTTCGATTTTATTTTCATTGACTGCCCTCCTTCGCTCGGCCTGCTTACTATCAACGCTTTGACCGCAGCAGACAGCGTTTTGATTCCGATCCAGTGCGAGTATTACGCACTCGAGGGCGTTACGAAGCTGCTTGAGTCAATGAAGATGGTCAAATCTCGTCTGAACAAGGGCTTAGACACCTACGGTGTGCTTATGACCATGTATGACTCGCGTACTTCTCTATCGAATCAGGTTGTTGAGGAGGTTCAATCGTACTTTGGTGATAAGGCATTTAAGACGTTGATCCCCCGTACGGTTAAAATCTCCGAAGCTCCGTCTTTTGGGGAACCGGTAATTACCTATGCACCTCAAAATAAGGGTGCAAAAGCATATATGAACCTTGCAAAAGAGGTGATCAAGCGTGCCTAGTGTAAAGAAACGTGGCGGATTGGGACGTGGACTCAATGCTTTGGTCTCAGAGGCCGAGTATGAGACCGGTGGTTCGGCTGCATCGGCTTCGAATGCTGCATCTGAAACAAAACTACCTATTGAGGATATCGTTCCCAACCCTAATCAGCCGCGAATTCACTTTAACGAAACTGAACTTCGCGAGTTGAGCGAGTCAATCCAAGAACATGGCGTTTTGCAGCCGCTTTTGGTTCGCAAGCATGGAAACGGCTATGTGATCATTGCTGGTGAGCGTCGTTACCAAGCTTCAAAGCTTGCTGGTCTTGAGGAACTGCCTGTCATCATTAAAGATGTTAACGATGAAGAGATGCTGGCTCTTGCTCTTATCGAAAACCTTCAACGTTCTGATCTGAATCCCGTCGAAGAGGCTAAGGGCTATCGACAGCTCATCGATGCCAGCGGTATGACCCAGGAGGCATTGTCGAGGGCGGTAAGCAAGTCACGCTCTGCAATTACAAACTCGCTGCGCCTTCTCGATCTCCCTGAAGTTGTTCAGCAGATGATTTTTGAGGGCAAACTTACTGCTGGTCATGCGCGTGCTATTCTTGCAGTTCCCTATGAGGACGCTCGAATTCGACTTGCAGAGAAGGTTGTTGCAGAGGGCCTTTCCGTAAGAGCGACAGAAAATCTCGCTCCGTTGTTTTCTGCCGGAGAGACACCTAAGAAGCCGAGGCCTGCAACGCCTCAGTCTTTTAAAAAGGCTGCCCGCGTGCTTCGTCAGGTTTTTAATACCAACGTGCGTGTGAAGAGCTCGCGTGGAAAGAATAAGATTGAGATTGAGTTTAAAGACGAGGAAGAGCTCTCTCGTATTCTTGGCGAAATGATTCAGTTTGATCAAGGAGGCCAAGATGAGGAATAAGATTTTAACTGCGATTGCATTGGCGACGACTGTCGCAGCTGGTGCCTTTGCTGGATATAAGATCGCGACAGACGATGAGCTTCGAGGTCGTCTGCTTCGAGGCGCGCAAGATATCGTCGATACTTCCAAGAAGAAAATGAATGTTATGACAGAAGATGTTGCCATGCGTACAGCTCAGGTAACGAAGAATCCTAAGATTAATCAAGGTTGGGTTAGCAACCAATGGGAAAATGTAGGCTATTAGGTACCTAACAATTACTTAGTATATTTTGATGGGTCCTTGTCTGATTCACGAGACAAGGACCCCGTATTTTGGCCGTAAAAAATGGGACAGGTAGCAGCTGATTCAAAATTAAGGTCAATAAATGAAACGGCCACGGTTGCATTTCCTGCAACCGTGGCCGTTCGATGTTTCACATGAAACGTTTTGGGGTGCGACTCCCCTATGCGTTCTTCTGAACTTTGAAGCGCTGCTTCAGCTGTCCGCAAGCGGCGTCAATATCGTTACCACGGGAGTTACGAATCGTGGTCTCGATGCCACGGGACTCAAGACGACGCTGAAGATCCTCAACCTTATGAATCGGCGACGGCTTGAGCGGGCTGCCCTCGATGTCGTTAAGCTGAATCAGGTTGACGTGGCACAACGTTCCCTCGCAGAAGTCGCAGAGCGCCTGCATCTCGGGATTCGTATCGTTGACGCCTTCGATCATGGCATACTCATAGGTCGGGCGGCGGCCAGTCTTCTCGGTGTAGAGTTGAAGCGCCTCGTGAAGGCGAAGCAGCGTGTACTTCTTAACACCGGGCATGAGCTTATTGCGCGTCGACTGGATGGCGGAATGCAAGGAAACGGCAAGCGTGAACTGCTCAGGGATGTCGGCAAATTTGCGAATACCGGGAATAACGCCACTGGTAGAGACAGTGAGGTGACGAGCGCCGATACCGATGCCATCGGGGTCGTTGAGGATTCGCAGCGCCTTGAGAACCTCGTCGTAGTTGGCAAACGGCTCGCCCTGCCCCATGAAGACAACGCTCGTGGCACGTTCGCCAAAGTCGTTGGATACATGAAGTACCTGGTCGACGATCTCTTGAGCGGTCAGAGAGCGCTTGAGGCCGTTGAGACCGGTAGCGCAAAAGGCACAGCCCATGCCACAGCCTGCCTGGGTGGAAACGCAGACGGAAAGCTTGTTGCGACGGGGCATGCCGACGGTCTCGACGGAAACGCCGTCGTGGTACTCGAGCAGATACTTGCGAGAGCCATCTTTGGAAACCTGCTTGGTGAGTTCAGTCGGCGTGTCAAAGGCAAAAGCCTCTTTAAGCTGCTCGCGGAAAGCCTTGGGAAGGTTGGTCATATCGTCAAACGAACAAACGTTCTTCTCAAAGACCCATTCGATGAGCTGCTTCGCGCGGAAGGCGGGCTGGCCAAGCTCGGCCACGAGCTCGCGAATATCGTTTTGGCTCAAGTCGCGAATGTCCTGAGATTTAGTCCTGGGATTCATGGAAGCCTTTCGATTTTGGGGAAACGTAGAGGGTATCGCTACAATATGGTATCAGCTGCAGAAATTATAGAGGAGGAGTCTGCCCATGCCGGGTAAAAGCCTAGAGAACATGCACGTAGCGGTCTTGGCGGGCGGTCATTCCGCCGAGCGCGAGATCTCGCTCAATTCGGGAAAGAACGTCGTGGTTGCCTTGAAGGAGGCCGGCTACACTTCGGTGGAGCTGCTCGACACGGCCGCTGATGACTTTATGGTAACCATGGCGACCGGCGGCTTTGACGTGGCGTTTATCGCCATGCACGGTGCCGGCGGCGAGGATGGCGCCATGCAAGGCGCCATGGAGACCCTGGGTATCCCCTACACGGCCTCGGGCGTGCTTGCCAGCGCCTGCGGTGCCGACAAGGAGGTCTCTAAGCTCCTGTACGCCAAGGCGGGCATTCCCATTGCCCCCGGCCTTGCGCTCGAGGTGGGCGATGAAGTCGATATCGATCATATCGTCGAGGTCTGTGGCGAGCGCTGCTTTGTGAAGCCGGCCGTCAACGGTTCCAGCTATGGCATTTCCCTGGTCCATGAGCCCTCCGAGCTGCCCGCGGCAATCGCCAAGGCGTTTGAGTACGGCGACAAAGTGCTGGTCGAGAAGTGCATCGAGGGTACCGAGATCACCGTCGGCGTATACGGTGAAGATGACGTGCACGCCCTGCCGATTGTCGAGATTCGTAAGCCCGAGGACTGCGAGTTCTACGATCTGGACGTGAAATATGTCGACCCTACGGACATCCATCGCATTCCGGCGCAGATTTCACCCGAGAACTACGCTCGTGCCCAAGAGCTTGCCTGTGCCGCTCACAAGGCGCTCGGTTGCCTGGGCATCTCGCGCAGCGATTTTATCGTGAGCGAGGACGGCCCCGTTATCCTCGAGACCAATACCATTCCCGGCATGACCGATACGTCGCTGTATCCGGATGAGATCCGCCACACCGACGACATGACGTTCCCGCAGGTCTGTGACAGCCTGATCCGTATGGGTCTTCGTCGGGCGGGCATTGCATGCTAATCGAGGACGCGGTTTCGTCAGGAACGCCGCAGTTTGTCATCGACTCCTATGCCACGCTTGCCGAACGTGCCAAAACGCAGTCCTTCGGCCTCATCGAGGAAGATGTGATTGTCCTCGATACCGAGACCACAGGTCTTTCGGTGCAGGACAACGAGCTGATCGAGATCTCGGCGGCCCGTCTTTCGGGCCGCGAGATCGTCGACCGCTTCGATACCTTCGTGCATCCCAAGCAGCTGATTCCCGCCGAGATTACCGAGCTCACGAGCATTACAAATGCCGATGTGGCAGATGCCCCGTCGGCCGTTGAGGCCGTCGCCGCTCTCGCCGATTTTGTCGGTGGTTGCCCGGTGATTGCACATAACGCCACGTTCGACCGCTCGTTTATCGAGTCGGTCAAAGGCGGTGTCAACGTGAGCGATATTTGGATCGATTCGCTGGCGCTGTCGCGAATCGCGCTTCCGCGCCTGGCCTCGCACAAGCTGTCTTTTATGGCCGATCTGTTTGGCTGTGACTCGGTATCACACCGTGCCAATGCCGACGTCGACGCCCTGTGTGGCGTATGGCGCGTGTTGCTTGTGGCACTCACCGACTTGCCCCAGGGCCTCATGGCGCGCCTAGCCGACATGCATCCGGGCGTGCCTTGGTCCTATCGTCCTATCTTCTCATTCTTGGCAGGGCAGAACCCTGGTTCTATCTTCTCTCTCAGCGCCGCTCGTGCTGACGTTCTCAAGGCCGATCGCGCCGACGATCGGGTGGACGCCGACGAACTACCGGTCCTCAAGATGCCGAGTCGTGAGGAGATTGAGGCAGACTATGCGCCGGGTGGCCTGGTCAATCGCATGTATCCCACTTACGAGCCGCGTGATGAGCAGATCGCGATGGCGCTCGAGGTCCGCGATGCGCTGGTCACGGGCACTCATCGTGTAATTGAGGCGGGCACAGGCGTCGGCAAATCGATGGCCTATCTGGTGCCTTTTGCCGAGGCAGCACGCCGTAACAACATCACGGTTGGTATTGCGACCAAATCGAACAATCTAGCCGACCAGCTCATGTACCATGAGCTTCCAAAACTTGCCGAGCAACTGGAAGGTGGTCTGTCATTTTGCGCTCTCAAGGGGTATGACCACTATCCGTGCCTGCGCAAGCTTGAGCGCATGAGCCGCGGCCAGGTCGAGATTACCACCAAGCGCGATCCGGCGGACACGCTCACGGCGGTCGCGGTCATTATGGCGTACGTTTGCCAATCAGCCGATGGCGACCTCGACTCACTTGGCATTCGGTGGCGCAGCGTCAACCGCCCCGACTTTACGACGGCCTCGCGCGAGTGTGCTCGTCGCCTCTGCCCGTTTTTCCCTGATAAATGTTTGGTCCACGGCGCTCGCCGTCGTGCGGCGCATGCCGATGTGGTGGTCACCAACCATTCCCTGCTGTTCCGCAATGTTGCGGCCGAGGGCAGGATTTTGCCTCCGATTCGTCATTGGGTAATCGACGAGGCCCATTCTATCGAGCGCGAGGCGCGCCGTCAGTGGGCGCGCGTGGTGTCGGCGGACGAATCACGCGTTCTGTTTGAGCGCCTGGGTGGCTCGAGCACCGGTGCGCTAAGCCAGGTTTCCCGTGATTTGGCAACCTCCGAGGGCTCTACGCTCTATCTGGGCCTTACTGCCAAGGCGACGTCGACGGTTGCGCGCGCGAGCATGGCAATCGCCGACGTGTTCGATGACGTTCGCGAGCTCGGCCGCCGTGCCCGTGGGGGTTATGACAATGCCAATCTATGGATTGGCCCCGAGCTGCGCGAATCTGACGACTGGCATGATTTCTTACCGTCGGCCTACGCTGCCATCGATGCATTGGAACGAGCTGACAAGAGCGTCGACGCGCTGGTGCAAGCCGTCGCCGCCGACAAGCCCGAGGTTGTTGTCGACCTGGGTGATATTTCGCGCCGCCTGCACGAGCTGGCCGAGAACCTCAAACTCATCATTGACGGCACCGATGAACACTACGTGTATTCGCTGCAGGTCAATCGCAGGCTGCGTGCCGGCGGAGAGTCAATGACCGCAGAGCGCATCGACATTGGCGAGGCCTTGGCAACCGAGTGGCTGCCCGAGGTTCACACGGCTATCTTTGCCTCGGCGACCATGACGGTGTCCAAAAGCTTTGAACACTTTAACCACGCGGTCGGCCTCGATCGCATTGGTGCTTCAACATCCTCATCGTTGCACTTGGACTCGAGTTACGACTTCGATTCGAACATGGCTGTAGTCGTTGCGGGCGATATCCCCGATCCGCGCGATCGTGAGAGCTATCTTACGGCGCTCGAGCGCGTGCTGGTCGACGCCCATCTTGCCATGGGCGGATCGGTGCTCACACTGTTCACCAATCGGCGCGACATGGAAGACCTGTACGCCCGCGTTGAGCCCAAGATGGCCCGTGCGGGTCTGGAGCTCAACTGCCAGCAGCGCAACTCATCTCCTCGTCGCCTGCGCGACCGGTTTATCAACGAGCCGACCTCGTCGCTTTTTGCTCTTAAGGCCTTCTGGGAGGGATTCGACGCCAGCGGCGAGACGCTGCGCTGCGTCATCATTCCCAAGCTGCCGTTCTCGAGTCCCACGGACCCGCTCTCGTGCGAGCGCAACCTGCGCGAAGACCGCGCTTGGGCGCGCTATTCGCTGCCCGAGGCGGTGCTCGAGGTCAAGCAGGCGGCCGGACGCCTTATCCGCTCGTCGACCGATTGCGGCGTGCTGATTCTGGCCGACCCGCGCCTGGTGACGAAGGGCTACGGAAAGAAGTTCTTAACGTCGCTGCCCACGAGCTCCTACCAGCGCATCGAATCGGCGCAGATCGGGCACTATCTGCAACTGTGGCGCGCACGCCACGAGCGGCGGCGTTAAAGCGGACAGACGAGGGTTTTTGCCATATCGCACAGACGCTTTGACAGGGCGGGGTCATCCAAGATGTGGATGGCTCCGCCCGCTGCAATTATCTGGCTCAGTAGCCAACGCTCGGAGCCGTAATGCACGGTTACCGTTGCCATGTCTGCTCCGCTGCGCTCGATTAGGGTGATGCCGGCCCAGTCCAGATGCTCCGCCATATCGAATGGCATCAAGAGTTTTGCACTACGCTGCGTCCGGGCAAGGGAATCGTGGAGGGATGCGACGTCCGGTGCGTGAGGCACGACGGAGTCTTCCGTCAAGGCGAGTCCCTCGATTTTATCCATGCGATAGGTGCGCTGCTCATCGACTGCGATGTCCCAGGCAATCAGGTATGTTTGGTCGCCGTTTGCCGTAATGCGCAAGGGGTCGACCAGACGCTCGCGTGGCCGTGCATCGTCCATCGAGCGATACGAGATGCGGCAGCGAACGCCGTCCTGAATGGCGCAGCTCAGCTGCTGCCAGTGCGACCCGTGGTTGACGGTGTCAAAGACGCGCTGGTTATAGCCAAGCTCTTCGGGTAGAAGGGCATGTCGAATCCGAGCTGCCGTATGCGGCTCGATCCCCAACGATTCAAGTTCATGGTTGAGCACAGCGCCCTCAGCGGCACTCAAGCGCAGCGGTAGCACACGCCCGGCGTCACCGGTGAGGACCACACGCTCGCCGCGGCATTCGCAGATGATGCGCGCGCCCGATTCTCGGTCCGCGAGCGTCGAGACGATCTCGAGAATCTCGTCGAGCGATACCCCTGTGATGTCAAAGCGACTGCAAATCTCGGTTCGTGTCATGCCGCTCTCGCCGGCGGCGTAGAGGGCCTCCATGATGTCGATGGCGCGCGAGAACCTCTGCTCGCTGGTGAGTTTACGCACGGGCATACTCGTGCACCGTCCTTTCAATGAGGTGGTTCCACGCCTGCTTGAGCGATTTGGGGGCCATGGGCCTCATGCCGTCCATGGCGTGGGCCATGCAAAATGAGGCGGCGGCTTCAAGATCGCGCACGTCAACGGTCCAGGTCCATCCCGCATCGGTGTGTGCGAGCTCACCTCGCCCGCGCGTGAGGCCGTTGATCATATCGATCTGCGTCTGAGGGGCGAACGAGAACGTGGCTGCAACGGGCGGTCGGTCGGCAAAATCGAATTCAAAGAACAGATAGTCGTTGAGATTGAAGTTCGCGGGGATGACGTAGGCCTTCGAAGGACGCCAAGCGCGTACGATACGGTCGCAGCGGAATGTCCTGATGTCGTCGGTGACGTTGTCGAGGCCGCAGAAGTACGCCACGCCCTCGCGCTCGAACATGCCGTAGACGCAGACGGTGCGCTCTTTCTGCTCGCCGCGTCCGTTCTGATATAAAAATCGCAGCGCGCATCGCTCGGCAAAGGCGCTCCATACCGCATCGACGGTGGGAGAGCGGCGGATCGGTGCTTCGTCCGCCGTCGTCCTACCGGTGAGGTAGGCAATCTTTGATCGAATATCGGCAAGCGGTGCGGCAAAAGTGGATGAGCCGGCCGCTAGTGTCTGGTCGATGGCGTTGAGCAGGATATCGGCGTCGTCTGCGGTGATGAGGCCGCCTGCTGCAAAGGTGTGCTCGCGGTCAATTGTCCACGAGCTTTCCTCGGTCTCCTGCGCGCCGGCGGGGCGAACCTCCTTGATTAAGATGCCACGCTCGAGCAGTTTGTCACGATCGCGCCGAAACTTGCGCTTATCCGAGTCGATGTTGCCCGAGCCATATCCCAGGTCAGAATCCAAGACGATCTGCTCGGTCGTCAGCGGTTCGGGGGAGCTATTGAGCACAAAGAAAAGATTGAGGATGCGCTGAGCCGTTTTATCGAAACTGGGCTCCGAATTCCCCTTTTTAATTGTCTCGGTCGTGTCGCTTGCCGTCATAGAGTCCTCGCATGAGAAGGTGGTTTGCTGCCATGATTTTAGTCCGATATGGAGATTAGGCTATATCCTTGTCCGCTCGGGGCGTTAAGATGGCCCGAATTCGGTCGTTTGCGCTTGCTCGGGGTATACTTTCGACTATATACGGTTCTAATGTGCATGCATTGGGCCTATTTGTCGGATTATGGATGTGGAGCGCACATGGCGAACACCCAGAACTATATTAACCACCTGCTGCAGAACACCGGCATTACGCCGGCGTGCAGCGAAGAAGAGCGCTTGGCTGCCGAGGATATCGCTCAGATCTTCCGCAACCACGGCTTTGATCCCGAGGTTCAGGAGTTCAATGCCCCGGCGCCCAGTAGGTTGGCATTTGCCGTTACCGGTATTCTTGCGTTTACCGGTGCCCTGCTGATGGGCATCGGCGGCGGTATCGGCTTGGTCGGCACCTTGCTGGCCATTGTCGGCGCCGTTCTTTACGTGCTCGAGCGCACAGGGCACCCCGTGGTTTCGCGCCTGGGCAAGACGGGCGTGAGCCAAAATGTCATCGCCTACCACAAGGCCTCGGGCCCGCTCGCGTCCCCGCGTAACCGCCCGGTGGTCGTTGTCGCACACTACGACTCTCCCCGTGCTGAGCTACTCGCCCGCGAGCCCTATGCTTCGTATCGTGCGCTCATTGCCAAGCTGTTGCCTGTTGCCACGGTTGCCCCTGCTGCCGTTGCCATCCTGCGCATCCTGCCGCTCCCCGGCGCGCTCAAGGTTCTGCTGTGGATTGTCGCGATCCTCGCTTCCCTCGTTGCACTTGCCAACGCGGCAAACATCATCTCTAACCGCCACATTCTTCCCTATACGTCCGGCGCGGTGTGCAACAAGTCTTCTGTCGCCGCTATGCTCGGCGTTATGGACAACGTTGCTCCCTTCCAGGGCGAAAACGAGTTTCCCGACGATGTTCCGTTCGATACCTATTTTGGGGAGCAGAAGCGTCGTGCCGAGGAAATGGCGCGTGCAGCGGCGGAGTATGCCGCGGCCCAGCAGCAAAACGACTACGGCAACACCATCGAGTACGAAGAGCCTACCTACGCCGAGGACGAGTTCGGTCAGCCGATTGCTCCCGACACTCAGACCGAGCCCGAACAGGGTGAGGCTTTCGACGAGCAGATCGAGGGCTTTGAGGGTGCGTCTGCCGACGAGACGCTGATCGGCGCCATCGTGCCCGAGGATCAGAATCAGGCTGTCCAGGCTGAAGAGTTCAATAACGAGGTTTCCGCTGCCGAGCCGGTGGAGGAGCCTGTCGCGGTCGAGCCCGAGTCCAAGCTCTATCGCAATGCCGCCGGCAACATCCGCTTTGGTTCGGATGCCATCCGTGCGCTCGGAATGCTTCCCGAGTCCTGCACGCTCGATTACGAGGAGGGCGAGGAGCCGACGTTTGAGCCCGAGCCTGCGCCCGTTGTCGCTGCGGATGATGAGTCTGCCGCGGTTGCCGCTGCCGTTGCCGAGCCCGAGGCGGTGTCCGCGATCGATCCCGCGGCAGGACTGGACGTTTTGGCTCCCGCCGCGCCGGCGCAAGACGTTGCGGACGAGTCTGACGACGATTACGTTGAACAGCCGAGGCGCGTGTCTTACGAGAGCGATACTGATTTCTCGGCCGAGATTCCCGCGGCAACGCCCCATGCCGACATTGCATCCGCGTTCTCGTCGATTGGCGCCAGCGCTTCCAACTTCTTTAAGGGTGCGCTTGCAAAGGGCAAGAAATTTGTCGACGATTTCGAGGAGAAGCGCGCTGCCGCACGCGAGGCTGCCGAGCAGGAGGCTATCGCTCAGCAGCAGGCAGCCGGGGCGGCACGTGAGCACGCGGCGCAAGAGTTCGAGCAGAACGAGGCTATGCAGTCCGCGCCCGTCGACGCCGCCGAAGCTACAACGTCCTTTGAGTCCCAGCAACCGGCGTCCACGGATGTTGTTGAGGCGACGACGTCTTTCGAGGCTCAGCAGCACGTCGATAGCACCATGTCGTTTGATGCCGCGCAGTTCGATTCCACGATAACGTTTGAAAAGCAAGGCACCGCGATTGCCGAGCCCCTTCCTGTTTCCGATGAGCAGGGCGACGCGGCAGACGATGACGAGCCTATTGATGCTGCCGAAATTCAGGATGCCGCCGAGGACGAGTCCGTCGAGGCCAACTCTGACGAAGAGCAATACGCGGCAGCCGATCAAGGTGATTCGACCGAGGTCGAGCAGGAGGAAATGCCTGCGGTTTCCGAGACTCCCGAGACGGATGAGTCGAGGCCTTATTCCACGCAGATTTTCACCATGCCGACCCCGAGTGGTTCCGGTGCCACGGTTGCCAATGTCGCTCCCACCCAGGACGAAACGGTCGATTCCCTTATGGCCCAGATTTCCTCCCAGGCATCGCCGCGTCCGCAGATGAATGTTCCCGATCCGGCGTCGGCACCGTCGCCTGCACCCTCCTCGTCTCCGCTGGCTTCGGTCCCCGATCCGTCGCTGCCGTCTATGAAGCAGGCAAACGTTGCGTCTCGCACGTCGCTGTTCGACCTTCCCGATCCCTCTGCCCAGGTCAACGACCCCTTTGCTACCGCCCAAGGTCCCGAACCCACATCGGCACCCGTTGCGCCTCCTATGCCCGTTGCGTCGGGCGCGCAGCCGATCGAGACCATTTCGGCTCCCGCCCCGGCGGCACCCAAGTCTCGTAAGCGCGGCCTGGGTGGTCTGTTCGGCCGTAAAAAGAAAAACGAGCAGGACAGCATGAGTGACTGGCTGGGCGTCGAAGACGATTACGATGCCAAGAAGTCCGGTCGCGGTATCGGTTCGTGGGATAACTTCGAGGACGATAACGATGGCTGGAAGGGTGGCGCTACGTCTTCCGATGGCGCTTCTTCCGAAGATATGCTCTCGGCTGTCGCCTCTATGGGCGATGATGAGCTGCTCGGTCACGATATCTGGTTTGTGGCAACGGGCGCCTCGGATTGTGATGGCGCCGGCATGAAGGCCTTCTTGGCTTCGCATCGCGATAAGCTCCGCGGCGTATTCTTTATCAATCTTGAATCCGTCGGCGCCGGTAGGCTTTCGGTTGTGACGGTCGAGGGCGAACAACAGCTGCTCAAGGGCGATCGCCGCATCATGAACCTGGTCAGCAAGGTGTGCAAGTCGTTCCATGTCGATTGTGGCGCGCTCGAGATGCCCTATGCCAAGACCGATGCCTATGCCGCGCTCGAGGCGAGCCGCCGAGCCCTCACCATCGCCGGCGTGGACGGCACGCGTCTGGCTTGCGCTCGTACCGAGGACGACCTGCCCCACAATGTCAACCCGACGAACATTGCCACGGTATCCGAGGTCGTGACCGAGGTTATCCGCCGTTCGTAGACGGAGCTCTAAGGAGTCAACGTGTTTTCGTATATTAAGCGCCATTGGCCTGTCTACGTGATTTTGACCTTGATTGCCATTGCGTTAGGATTTGGGGCTGCCTACATCGTGGGTGCAAAGGGCTCGACCCCCGCCTCCGCAATCAGCGAAGAGGTGGAGCAAGAACAGAGTACGGGTGCCGATGGGATTCCTGAGTCCGAGCAGGCAATCGTTGATGGTGGATCTTCGTCTGCAGAGTAGATACGGCGATTTACATGATTGAAAGCGGGCGAGCCAGGGGACTGGCTCGCCCGCTTTTTCATCGCGCTAGCGGTTCTTTGGGATAGACCTAAGGCGAGCGAACCATAGGGCTGCGGCACCCGAGGTCAGGAGCGCGGTGATGCAAGCGACGATGGGAACTGATCCTGTTGCCGGTAGGTCCTGCGGTAGGGTACAGCGTTGAATGACACGGTCCTCGTCATGTGACTCAAGTTTATCGCCGCCGCCGTTGCGGCAAAGATCGACGCGTGCGCTGTTGGTGAGTGCGGTTTGGGGCGTATAAGCCGACGTCGCCTGCATGTGCACGATTGCGCCCCGAGCGTCTGTGCCAAGGATTGCTTTGGCATCGTCAAGGTCGTCGTGCTCATCTTTGAGATCATCGCGGGTCCAAGAATCCGCATCGCTTCGAGTCGTAAAGTCGGCGGCTACCGCACCGTATTCAATTCGAATGCCCGTTACGACGGTATTGGGTGTAAGGTCGAGCTCTTCCGCCTCGAGTGTGGTGGATTCCGTGGTCGAGACATCCGCCTTCCAGAGGCGCCAGCCGTCGTAATCGACGAGGCGGCAGTCCTCACCAAGGCTCTCTTTTACTTCGCCGGACTCAAGCCAAGGATTTTCGTGTCCATCGTCAAGTGTCGCGTTCGCCGGCTCATCGACGTCTGTCGAGTCCAACGGCGTCGTGCGATACCACACGTTGCACAGACCGTTGAGGTCGCCGATGGCGACGGGGGTTTCGATTGAGATGAATCTCGCCGTGCCGTCTTTGGCGCACTCAAGATCATCGGTAATCGTAAACTCATCAACCCAAGTAGCGGAATCGTTTCGAGCGTCGATGGTATAGGAGAAAAGTCCATCCGTATTAGTTTGCGTCGCGGCGCGATTTTTACCATCGCCGTTAGCCAACAGGCCCTTTTCGATAGGTTGGACAAGTTCCTGACGCTTGTCGACCTGTCCCTTGATCTCGATGGGCGCATCCTTCATCGCGACGGATTGGACTTCTCTCGTATCCTTTATTTCAAACGTTATTTCCTCGGCAAGGTCATAGGTCCGCGGAGACATCATTTCGCGCAACGAGTAGGTGCCGGGTGCAAGATGTTCGACGCGGTGTGGCTTGTCGGATGAGGTCCAGGAGTCTATTTCGGTTTTATCGGGACCATATAAGGTGAGTTGTGCGCCTTCCACTTCCTGCTCACCGCTTGCATCGACCTTGGAGATATCAACCTTGGTGTAATCGTCGGATACGTTAAGCCGTGCTTCTACAACGGGTGTTTTCTGGTCGGCATAAGTAAGGTCGACAATATGGGTTGTCCGATCGAGCAAGAAGCCTGCCGGCGCTTGAGTCTCGACAACCTCGTAGCGTGCGGTGCCAAGTCCCAGCGGGAGGTTGTCCGCGCGTGCTTCTCCAGTTTCATCCGTCGTGATGGTAGCGACAGTCTCACCGTCGAGCGCGGCAATGCTACCGTCGGGGCGCACGATATCACTCGAGGCACGGATCTCAAAGACGGCGCCCGCGAGGCTGCTGCCGTCTATGGCATCGGTTTTAACGATCCTGATGTTTCCGGTCGCGGCGTGGTCATAATACGAGGCGATTGCAACGGGCGTTAGGTTCATGTCGGCGGGTATGTTTACCTCGATCTCCTCGCCGACAAGATAGGGCTCTTTGGCCGAGGTTTCGCGTACATAATAGGTGCCCGGCACGAGCGATTCGGGCAGTGTGACGGTCCCGGTCGCGTCAGTCGTAAAGGTGTCCATTACGTTATGTGTTGGATACCAGCAAGTTTGTGAGACAGGTTCGTGATTGCTGTCGAGGAGTTGGAAGGTGAATCCGGCTAGTGGAACAGAAGCGCCTGTTTGGGCATCGCGTTTTACAATCTGGAGATGCGTCGACAGAGCGTGGTTGTCCACGATATATTGAAGCTCGGCGCCGTTGGAAATCTGATTGGCCCCGACGGTCCATTCCCCTGCACGTTTAAAACCCTCGGGGACGGTTTCCGGAACCTCGCGAACCGTGTAGCCGGCACGGTCGTATGGGACGGCTCCGTGGACACCGGCGGGTCGCTTGCCTGCGCCGAACCATGCTTCGGGCTGATCTTTGGTGGAGGCAAAGCCATAGACGTTTGTGGTCAGTGTGCCAACAACCTGCTGAGAGCTGTTGCTGACAACCTCAAAGACAACACCTTCCGCCGGCTGCTCCAGGCCGGATTGGTCGCTATTGCCGTAATCCTTGAATTTGGAAATCTCAAGGTTAAACGCAATGGGGATATCGGAAACGCGAGATTCGATCTCGACCACGCCTGAATCGCCGAGCTGGTCGGCTCCAACGGTATAGGTCCAGCTGTCGTTGGATGGCAGGTAGCCCTCGGGGGTTTTTGATTCGTAGATGGTAAAGGTTCCTAAGGGGACATCGGCGAGGGTGGCCCGACCGCTTTCGTCGGTCGTGAGGATTTGTGCCCATCCAGGGGTTGATTGCGACACACACGTGAACTCTGCTCCTGCGAGTGAAGATCCCACCTGGGGGCCGGCATTCGTCGCGGCATCGAGTTTTACGATACGCAGATTGATGGTGCCGGGCTGTTCATCAATGGCGACCCGCCCGCCGTCATTCCCCGTGGTAAAGGCAATACGATCGTGGCGGGGGACATAGCCGGCCGGCGCCTTCGTTTCAACTAGGTAGTATGCCGTGTTGGGCAGAAGTGTTGCTTGCGCTCGACCGTTGCTGTCCATCTTGATGGTGCCGACACGCGCGCCGCTGGCGCTCTCAAAAATATCGAATGTTGCCCCGGTAAACTGATAGGTATTGTTTCCGCTGGTAATAACGGTGTTAGCAGACTGCTTTTGGAAGGAAACAGAGACCGCCGGCAGTACATAGAGCATGTCTTGACGTTTGCTGCCGCCCGATACGGCCCCTAGATAGCGTCGCGCGCGGTGCGGAGCGGCTTCGATGCTTCCTGATTTTGCGCTGTCGTGGAGCCACCGCGCAGCCGCCACGACTTCATTGTCGGCGGTAAAGTGTCCGCTCTTGGTTTTACCCTGAGCGGTCGTGTAGGAGTAGGTGCCGTCGACATGGGTAGTGCCGTTGAGCATCCATACGGCAAGCTGGGTGGCGGCGCGGGCGCGATCGGGTGAAAGATGGTAACCGCCAAACGACGTGGTGGTGGGATATCCGTGACAAACGATTGCCGCGAACTCGTCGTCGAGCCACACCCAGCCTTGATCAAAGTTGAGCCATGGGCCGCCCGGTTTGGTGGGGCCGGGGCGCTCCTGGTTCATGCAGTAGGCAATCGAGGTGTCTTGAGCTTCATACTTGCCGATGAAGAAGGGCCCACAATCATCGCTAATAGTGCGGAAGCCGAGCTGGTCGTAGCCATCGACGGCAAATGCGGCTCCCGGTGCCAGGCAGCCGAAAAGCAGGAAGAGGAGCAGGAGCAGCGGACCTGTTGCGATTGCGCTGTGGACAGAGTGCGTGGGTGCGTTGGACATGGCTGCTCCTTATCCCTCGTGCGCCGCATGGGGAGGTTGCGACGCGTAGGATGAGGCTACCCCCGAGCTTCATGCGGGTAAGTACCAAAGGCTGACCAAAAGCTTGCCCAATTCCTGACAAATTGAGCTCAAATATAACAATCAAGCAAAAGTGCAGGTAGAAGATAGGGAGAACAGGAGGTCAAAGGTCCTCATCTCCACAATTGGCGCGGTTTTCAAACGATTCTCCACAGCTAAAACAAGCATCGCCACCCTTGTATCGAACAAGACAACCGCGTTATACTAGCCAACACACAAGCGGGCATCGCCAAGTGGTAAGGCATCAGCTTCCCAAGCTGACACTCGCGGGTTCGAGTCCCGTTGCCCGCTCCAGCTAGAAGCACAAGCACGGCACCATTACGGTGCCGTGCTTTTTTCAATAAAGCGCCGGGACTCGAACCCGACAGGGTGCGAGCGTAAAGCAAACGCGAAGCGTTTGTAGCGAGCAGGCGAAGGCGCCGACAGGCGCCTGAAGCCGGTGCGGATTTGCGAAGCAAATACGCGGATGTCCCGTTGCCCGCTCCATCGAGTGCGGGAGACATGGGGACGGCCAATTCAACAAAGTCTTCCCCCGCGGCTTCGTGAGGCTGAGGGGCTCGCCTGAAGCCGGTGCGGATTTGCGAAGCGAATACGCGGACGTCCCCATGCCCGCTCCAATTCCAAAATGTTAGGTTAATGCCTGCTGCCCATACTTGCACCTGCGCACGGTACAATGGTTGGGTTACGACCAACGTGCCAATAACCAAAAAGGAGCCGCTATGATCGATCGCTATACCCGCCCGGAGATGGGACACATCTTCTCCCTCGAGAACAAGTACGCCATTTGGCAGGAGATCGAGGTTCTGGCCTGCGAGGCCCAGGCGGAGCTCGGCAAGATCGGTATTTCCAAAGACGAGGCCCAGTGGATCCGCGACCATGCCAACTTTGAGAAGGCGAAGGTCGATGAGATCGAGGAAGTCACGCGCCACGACGTCATTGCCTTCCTGACCAACATGAAGGAATACATCGATGCCGATGTTCCCGAGGGCGACCCCAAGCCCAGCCGCTGGGTTCACTATGGCATGACCAGCTCCGATCTGGGCGACACGGCCCTGTGCTACCAGCTCACCCAGGCCTGCGACCTGATCATCGAGGATGTCAAGAAGCTCGGCGAGATTTGCAAGCGTCGTGCCTTCGAGGAGCGCAACACGCTCTGTGCCGGCCGCACTCATGGCATCCACGCCGAGCCGATGACCTTCGGCATGAAGTTTGGCTCTTGGGCCTGGGAGCTCAAGCGCGATCTGGATCGTCTTGAGGACGCTCGCAAGAATGTTGCCTTCGGTGCCATCTCGGGCGCTGTCGGCACGTACAGCTCCATCGAGCCGTTTGTCGAGGAGTATGTCTGCGAGCACCTGGGCCTGGTTCACGACCCGCTGTCCACGCAGGTTATCAGCCGCGACCATCACGCCTATCTCGCCGGCGTTCTCGCCACCACCGCGGCCACCTGCGAGCGCATCGCTACCGAGGTCCGCAACCTGCAGAAGACTGATACGCTCGAGGCCGAGGAGCCGTTCCGTAAGGGCCAAAAGGGCAGCTCCGCCATGCCGCACAAGCGCAACCCCATCACCATGGAGAAAGTCTGCGGTCTGTCGCGCGTCGTGAAGTCCAACGCCCAGGTTGCCTTCGATAACGTCGCCCTGTGGCACGAGCGTGACATTTCGCACTCCTCCGCCGAGCGCGTCGCCCAGGCCGACAGCTTCATCGCCCTCGACCACATGTTCCAGTGCCTCATCCGCGTTATCGACGGCCTGCAGCTGTATCCCGCTCGCATGATGGCCAACCTCAACAAGACGCGCGGCCTCATCTTCTCCTCCAAGGTGCTGCTCGCCCTCGTCGATACGGGCATCACCCGCGAGGACGCGTACGCCATTGTGCAAGAGAACGCCATGGCAACCTGGCACGAGGTACAGGATTGCGTCTCCGGCCCCACCTTTAAGGAGCGTCTCGAGGCCGACCCGCGCTGCACCGTCAGTCAGGAGAAGCTCGACGAGATCTTTGATCCGTGGGACTTCCTCACCCGCATTGATACGGTCTTTGATCGTCTGGAGCAGCTGAGCTTCGAGTAGGTTCGGGCATAACGTTAGATTTTTAGGGCGCTTTGCTGGTAATGTGTGTTGCCGGCAAAGCGCCTCGTTGCATTTAGGGAAAGACGGGGATAATAGTCGTCTCGAATAACATTCTGAGAGGGGATCGCATGATTTCGTTTGATTACAAGCCTCAGGGCGTGTGTGCTCGCAATATTCACCTTGACCTTTCCGATGACGGCAACAAGGTGATGGGCGTTGAGTTTACCGGCGGCTGCGACGGCAATCTCAAGGCTATCTCCAAGCTGGTCGAGGGCGCTCCTGCCGATCGCGTAATCGAGGTTCTCGCCGGTAATACCTGCGGTATGAAAAAGACCTCCTGCGCCGACCAGCTTACACGCGCTATCGAGGCCGCTCGCGCCGAGATCGCCTAATGGGTATCGCCGATCACATCAAGAACGGAATATCGCGTCGCGGCTTTGTACTCGGTGGGGCTGCCGCGGGCGCTGCCACGGTGCTTGCCGGATGCTCGAAAAAAACGGGCACCAGCGATGATGCCGCCGGCGAGCCGCAGGTTATCAAGGACGATTCCAAAATTATCTCGATTACGGATGAGTACGAGGCAGTCGACATCGATCTTGAGCCGGCGGCGTCATGGACGCTGCCTCTGGGTACGCTGCTGTACTACTGCGACGGCGATTACGCCGCGGCGATGATGGCGCCCGCATCGGCACTGCACGCCAACACACTCGGTGTGCTCAACCTGGGCGATGGCTCGCTTACCACATTAATCGAGGATCCTATCGAGGGCACGGGATATGCATTCTACGATGTCCGTGCCGGCGACAGCGTATTCGCGTGGGTTGAGATGAACTTTGCCAATTCATCGTGGAAGCTCTACGGTCAAAATCTGTCGGGCGCTTCGCTCTCTGGCGACGTGGTTGAGCTCGATCGAGGTGGCAAGGACTATGATCCGCCGCTGTTTACGGCGTTCGGGTCATCAGTCATCTGGTATAAAATGCCTTCGGCAGGCGGCAATAAAACGAGTAGCGATTCGTTTTGCTATCGTCGCTCGCTTGATGAATCCAAGGCCGGGGTAATTTGGAAATCGACGGGCCGCTTTGCATCGGCCCCGCGCGCGTGCGACGGCATTTTGACCATCTCGCCGCGTGTCCGCAACGACGAAGGCGTCTACTACGGCATAACGGCAATCGATCTGACCGACGGCAACAACACCAAACGTGCCCAGCTAGTTCTTCCCTCGTCAGTCTCGCCTTTCGAGGCCGTATACATGGGCGATACCTTCGTGTTTTCTATCGAGGCGACCTATAGTGGCGTGGGCAGCCTGGGCAACATGGGCACGTATATCGGTAATGAGGGAGGGCCGTATCTCTTCCTGTCCCGCGAGCCGCTCGCATGTGCGGCTGGCAAGAAGAATAAATACCTTGTTAAGGTACAGGCGTCGCATTTCCTGATCGACACCTCTGCCAAGACCTATGGCTCGCTGCTGTCGCCCGACCGCGCTTTAGAGTATGGCGATTATCCAGCTACGGCGGGAAAGTCGGACTCATTTCTTACGTACGCCACGGTACGCAACAGCCAGGGTATACCCGAGACGGTCACTGCACGCCTATTCTCTCTTTAAGCTTAGAGGGGTTAAAAAGGCGCCAACAGGGGAATAAACGCGTTGTAATTGTGAGTACCGCCCGCCGAGCTGCCGCGTCATAGCGGCATCCGGCGGGCTCAGGTGCGTTAAAATGGGCTTGTTCTTAGCTAATTGAGACAGGGGGGCCGTGTTATGGCTTCAGATGCAAAAAAGATTCTGCTGGTCGAGGATGAGAAGGCAATCCGTGACGCCGTCGCTGCCTATCTCGAGCGCGAAGGCTACTGGGTTGTGGGCGTCGGCGACGGCCAGTCCGCGATCGAGGAGTTCGAGAAGCATCAGTTCGACCTGGTCGTGCTCGACCTTATGCTTCCCAAGATCCCCGGCGAGCGCGTTTGCCGCACCATTCGCGATACCTCGGATGTCCCCATCATCATGCTGACTGCCAAGGGTGAGATCGAGGACCGTATTATCGGTCTTGAGCTCGGCGCCGACGACTATCTGATTAAGCCGTTCTCGCCGCGCGAGCTCGTCGCCCGCGTTCGCGCTCTGTTCCGCCGTGCCCATCAGGCCGACGAGCCCGCCGTCGAGGTACTCGACTTCGGCGATCTGGTCATCGATATCTCGGGCCACAAGATCTTGGTCGAGGGCAAGGAAGTCGACCTGACGGCTTCCGAGTTCAAGCTGCTCACCACGCTTGCCCGCCATCCCGGCCGTGTGTATAACCGCATGGAGCTGGTCGAGAAGGTGCTCGGGTATGACTTTGAGGGTTATGAGCGCACCATCGATAGCCACGTGAAGAACCTTCGCGCCAAGCTGGGCGATGATCCCAAGAAGCCCAAGTGGCTCTACACCGTCCATGGTGTCGGCTATCGCTTCGAGGCTCCGGCCAAGACCGATAAGTCGGACGAGAAATAGGGAAATCACATATGACACCTGCGCGCTTTGAAATCGGACAAAAGCACAAGCAGGAGAGCGAGGCGGGTTCCAAGGCTAGTTGGAACACGCCTCGTTCCGATTCACGGCCAACGATGAGCTATCCCTCGCGCATGGCACTTGCTTTTGCTCTGACATCGCTCATGACGGTATTGGTGCTGGTGGGCGTTGTCTCTGTTGTGTGGGGCACGGTCTTTTCGGATTACACACGCTCCAATATCGTCGAAATCGCAAATTCCGCTGCCGAGAAGTTGGCAACCTCATATGAGGAAAACGGCTCTTGGACCGCGGGAGAACTGCGCACGGTCGCAACGTCGAGTTTGGTTTCCGACGATCTGGGCATGCAGGTCGTCAATAAAAAGGGCGTGATCGTTTATGACGATTCCTGGCCCTCGGCAAGCGCTACTGCCGATGTACGCGAAAATCAGGCGACGACCGACGACACGAGCGGCAAGAGGGCATCGCACAGCCCAGTCTCGTCTGCTCCCACCGATTCCAATAGTGTTGCCAACGTTGAGATCGTGACGTCCTCCGGCGAGCACGTGGGCCAGGTCAAATTGTGGGCGATTGGCTCCGATGCCCTGCTCACCAGGGCAGATTCAGCATTCAGAGAGAAGACCTTTAACGCCATGGCCCTCGCCGCGGTTGTTGCAATCTGCATTTCGGTCATTATCGGATCGCTCGTGTCGCGCATGCTCACCAAGCCGATTCATCGTATTACCAGCACCGCCAAGCAGATTCGCGACGGCGATTTGTCCGCTCGTACGGGCTTGCGCGGCGATGACGAAATCGATCAGCTGGGAGAGACCTTCGACGAGATGGCCACTTCGCTCGAGAAGGATATGAAACACGAGAAGCGCCTGACCTCAGACGTTGCACACGAGCTTCGCACGCCGCTTATGGCCATGCTCGCAACGGTCGAGGCCATGCAGGATGGCGTGTATCCCACCGACGATGAGCATTTAGAGACCGTTGCTTCCGAGACGCGCCGCTTGGCTCGTCTGGTGCAGAAGATGCTCGACCTGTCGCGCATGGAAAACAGCACGGCTCCGCTCAACCTTGAGCCGGTGGACATGGTTCCTTTCGTGCGTTCCATCGTCAATGCCCAGGAGCGCCTGTTTGTCGACCGCGATCTGCGCCTGCGTTTTGCGGACGAGACCCAGGGTCACGACGATGTCGTCGAGGCCGATCCCGACATGATCACGCAATGTGTTATCAACCTCATGAGCAACGCCATGCGCTACACCCCCGAGGGCGGTTGGGTCGTGGTGTCGGTGCTCAGTGACCGCAAGCACGTCAGCATTGCCGTTTCTGATACCGGTATCGGTATTGCCAAGGACGATCTGTCGCGTATCTTCGGACGATTTTGGCGCGCCGATGCCAGCCGCGCCCGCGAAGCCGGCGGCCTGGGCGTTGGCCTCGCCGTGACCAAGCAGATCGTCGAGCGTCACCATGGCTACATATCCGTGGAGTCGGAGCTTGGAAAGGGTACGACTTTTACAATTCATCTGCCCCGCGAGCACACGGCAGACGCGGCATCTACTACAATGGAGCACTAGCTTTTCGCTATTCGGTGAAGGAGGGGCCGCGTCCCTGCCGCTCCGAGTTTGCGAAAACATGCGGGAAAGAACCCGCATTTCTGTCGTATTTAGGTAAGGAGTGACTCACGTGACAACGATGGAGCGTCGTCCGGATTCCCGTGGCAAGGTTCGTGATATTTACGATGCCGGTGAAAACCTGCTGATGGTTGCCACCGACCGCATTTCTGCGTTCGACTTCATTCTTCCCGACGAGATTCCGTTTAAGGGAGAGGTACTCAATCGCATCTCGGCATTCTGGTTCGATAAGTTTGCCGACATCGTCCCCAACCATCTCGTTTCCATCGACCCGGCGGATTTCCCCGAGGAGTTTGCTGAGTATCGTGACTACCTCGCTGGCCGCGCCATGCTGGTTAAGAAGGCCCAGACGATTCCTATCGAGTGCATCGTCCGCGGCTATCTGACCGGTTCGGGCAAGAAGACCTACGACGAGAACGGCACCGTCTGCGGCATCCAGCTGCCTGAGGGCCTGACCGAGGCTTCCAAGCTTCCTGAGCCGCTGTTCACGCCGTCCACGAAGGCCGAGATCGGTGACCACGACGAGAACATCTCGTTCGAGCGTTGCTGCGAGATCGTGGGCGAGGACATCGCCACGCAGATTCGTGACCTTTCCCTCAAGATCTACAAGGCCGCTGCCGAGTACGCCGCGACCCGTGGCATCATCATTGCCGACACCAAGTTCGAGTTTGGTGTTATTGATGGCAAGGTCACGCTGATCGACGAGTGCCTCACGCCCGACTCCAGCCGTTTCTGGCCTGCTGCCAGCTACGAGGAGGGCAAGATCCAGCCTAGCTACGACAAGCAATTCGTCCGCAATTGGCTCAAGGCCAACTGGGATATGACGGGGGAGACCCCGCACCTGCCCGCCGAGGTCATCGATGGCACGTCCGAGCGCTATCGCGAGGCCTTCCAGATCATCACGGGCTCCCAGTTCACAAGCATGAAGGAGAACGCATAAGTGAGTACCCGTAGCGCCACGAACAAGCGCACGCAATCCCACGAAGTTACCGGGGTTGCGCGCAAGTCTGCCGCATCTGCTAAGCCCGCCCGCCAAGCAGCGAGCTCCGTTCGCGTCGTGCCGGCTTCGTCTAAGGCACGCCGCAAAGAGCTCGAGAAGGGCGAGAACCTCGAGGGCCTCTCTAAAGAGGAGAAGCGCGCCCGCAAGGCTAAGCAGCGTGCCAAGGAGGACCGCATC
Organism: uncultured Collinsella sp.; assembly: GCA_902481965.1. Classification (GTDB taxonomy): domain Bacteria; phylum Actinomycetota; class Coriobacteriia; order Coriobacteriales; family Coriobacteriaceae; genus Collinsella. The sequence continues at coordinate 2,353 of CABSYH010000001.1, read as the reverse complement.
TATACGGTGTCGAATATCCTCCTCAAGCAGGACGAGGACTACACCAAGCGCCGTCGCATCTGGTGGATTGTGCTCGCCATTGGCATGGTGCTCGTCGTGGCAATTTGGGCCTCGCTGTACTTCGCTCCCGCTGGCATGGTGTCCAGCCCTGTCCAGATGGTCGGCATTGTTTTGTCCTATGTCATCATTTTGGGCGACTTTATCTATGACTTCGCTCGTATTCGTCCCTTGCGCAACATGTACCGCGCGCAGGCCGAGGGCATGTCCGAGAACAAGCTCAACGCTCTTATTGAGCGCGCGGCTGCCGAGGAGGACAAGAAGGACTCCAAGAAGAAGTAGCGTTTGTATACATACTTATCGCTAAGATATAAGGCGCGTCGTTTTTGCGGCGCGCCTTTTTACTGTTCTATAGATAGATGGAGTGGCACATGATTCGAGCTGCCCTGACGGTCGAAGAGGCTCTGGAGGGCATGAAGGCCCTGGAGCCCAAGATTAAAAACTACGCGCGCCTGGTCGTCCGCAAGGGCGTAAACGTTAAGCCCGGCCAGGAAGTCGTCGTTCAGTCTCCGGTCGAGTGCGCGCCGTTTGCGCGCGTGGTGGTCGCGGAGGCCTATGCTGCCGGCGCCGGCCACGTGACGGTCATTTGGGCCGATGATGCCGTGACGAGGCTCACGTACGAGCATGTCGAGAAAAGCTATTTTGAGCAGACACCCGAGTGGAAGCGCATGCAGCTGGATTCCTTGGCCCAGGATGGTGCCTGCTTTGTCTTTATCGAAGGTGCGGATCCTGCGGCCCTCAAGGGCATCGATCCAGCCAAGCCGGCCGCGGCATCAAAGGCGAGGAATACGCAGTGCAAAGTTTTCCGCCGTGGACTGGATTACAACATCAATCCGTGGTGCATCGCCGGCGCTCCGGTCGTGGCTTGGGCGCACGAGGTGTTCCCAGGAGACGCCGATGAGGTTGCAATCTATAAACTGTGGAATGCGATTCTGCACACCGCGCGCGCCGATGGCCAGGACCCGGAGAGCGACTGGGAACTCCATGACGCCGCATTCGAAAAGAACCTGCGTTTCCTGAACGACAATCGTTTCGACTACCTGCATTACACCGCGGCAAATGGAACCGATCTGACGATTGGCATGACGAAGGGTCACGAGTGGGCCGGCGGCAAGGGCAAGACGCCCGATGGACACCCCTTCTTCCCCAACATTCCCACCGAGGAAGTCTTCACCTCGCCCGATCGTATGCGTGCCGACGGTATCGTGTATTCGGCTATGCCGCTCATTCATCACGGTAACAAGGTTGACGATTTTTGGATTAAGTTCGAGGGCGGCCGCGTGGTGGACTACGACGCTCGCGTGGGCAAGGCAACACTTGCGAGCATTATTGACACCGATGAAGGCGCTGCTCATCTGGGTGAGGTCGCGCTTATCTCCAAAAATACGCCGATTCGCGAAAGCGGTGTTCTGTTCTATGACACACTCTATGACGAGAACGCCAGCTGTCACCTTGCGTTGGGTGTTGGTTTCCCTGAATGCATCGAAGGCGGGTACGACATGTCCAAAGAGGAACTCCTGGAGCATGGCGTTAACGTTTCGAGCACGCATGTCGACTTTATGATCGGTACGGACGACATCGATATTACGGGCATTACGTCCGATGGACGTGAAGTTGTGATTTTCCAGAACGGCCAATGGAGTTGGGAATAGTCCCAGACCGTGGTACAATGCCACCCGCGGGCCGTTAGCTCAGCTGGCAGAGCAGGGGACTTTTAATCCCAAGGTCCAGGGTTCGAACCCCTGACGGCCCACCATAGAATAGAAAAGCGACTGGCAGATGCCGGCCGCTTTTTTGTTGCCGCGACGTGGGTTCGAACCCGTCGGGGCGCGGGGCTGAGGAAACGCGTGAACGTTTGTCAGCGCAGCGCGCAAGGCGTGAAGCGCCACAGCGGCCGCCTGCGGAGCAGGCTGAACCCCTGACGGCCCACCCAAAGATTGTTGAGACGGTCAACTTCGGTTGGCCGTCTTTTTTGTCGCCCTTTCACGGGTTCGAACCCGAACTTCTCTACATATAAGAACGCTTGGCGAACAAAACCTGCCTTTTACCGACGGGAAACAAATGGCTGATGCTTTTGGAGTAAAGTGGCGCTCCAGAGATGACCGATGCCTCAATACACATAAAACAGCTGGTCGTCGCCAATACCAGAAGCTGATGCTTCAGTTATTAACCTCAGTGACGCGACTGAGGGACCTATTTATTTGTGAACAAAATATGGAGTACCAGATTCCCGCCCCCGGGGCCCCTCCGGTCTGGCAATATATCTCCTTGCCGCGCGGCCCGGTCGGACCGGATC